>CAZYDL010000017.1:0-22085 GCA_964646305.1 uncultured Desulfobacula sp.
AATCGGATAAGATTGTGGTTCGTTCCTCACACAATCTATCCTTATTCGTTAGGCAAATTATTCATTTGATGGCCCTATTAGCTTTCCGGGTATTTTAAAGTGGTCACATCCGTTTGGACTCAATGCTCTGCCATCCCAGTATGCATGCTGCAACTCCCGTAAAATTGTCTGGAGTGACTTAGCAGCTTGAATTCCTTCATGTACATCAAAAATACCACCAAGCAACAATTTGCCACCAGTCTGTACAGAGCAGGAAGTTCCAACATTCATTTTGAATGACAATTCTGCTTCGACATTATGACTTGGTTCTTCAGGATATTTTTTGCCTGCTCCAAAATATTCATCATCATGCTCTCTCTTGTTTCTTACAATATTTGCTCTTTTTGTGTTTTCAAGAAATTCAATTATTGGTGTGTCATCGTCAGTAATCTGTTTTAACTTTTTGAGCCATCGCCTTGCTTTATTCAATGCTACTAAGAAAAAATGCTCTTCTATACTCCTTACATTTAGAAAAGGATAGTGCCGACCTTCTTCTATCTTCCATGCATTTATGACTCGTTCGCCTTGATATTCAACACCTAAAAGCCAATAAATAGAATATTCTAAGGTTGTATTGTTTTCGTACTCATTCATATTAGATGCCTAACGCATGCATCAGTTGCCGCCACACCAATACTGGATTAATGACAAATGTGCCAAATGCAGTGTACTCGAAGCTACTGCGGGCGATTGCGGTCAACTGAATGCACTTGTTATTAGGCATTTTTATATACCAATTTGTAATGTTCCATTGTTGCGCCTGGTTCATAGTATTGATTCAACATGGCACGATATTCCTGATATGCAGCTGATTTTTGGAAACCTATTGTGTGATCTTCAAGTGTCTCCCATTCCACTATTAGGATGTATCTATTTGGCTTTTCTATGCATTTCTGAAACTGATGAGATTTATACCCAAGCGAACTTGAAAGTATTTTTTATGCCTTCTCAAACGCAGACTCAAACTCCCGTTCTTGGTTTGGTTTAACATCCCATTTTACAACTTCTAAAATCAATGGCTTCTCCTGTGCCTTATAACATATATTATTTAATATTATTGGTTAATATCACTCATGTTTTGTTAAATATCAACAAAAATAGTTAATAAATTTGTATTTATGTTATATTTCAACTGTTTACGTTAAGAGCTTTTGAAATTTATATTAATTTTAAGAGTATTAAATCTATCAGGCTTAGAGTTCAGGATATTGATTTTAGGATGCACCCCATGGTGCATGGGAACTCTAATTTTTTGCAGCAGCAAAAGAAGATGGGCAAGATTTAATTCAAAGACTACCAGAAGCCCCAGTTTCCAGAATAATAAACATAGATGGCCAGGGTTAAATTTGTGACAGCATGGGCAACAATGCAGGATAACAGGTCTTTTCTGATAATCCATAAAACAGATAGTAAAATACTGTATGCCATTGCTGCCAGCCATTCAACGGGCATATGTCCTGCTGAAAAAGCAATGGAAGAGATTACGATTGCCATCACACTCCAGGCGCCAGGCTTAACATCATTAATAGTGTTATTATCCAGGGTTTCATTAAAAGCTGGAATTTTTTCCATGGTTTTCCTGTTTGTATCCCATTGCAAAGCTGTTCGAAGGATATAACCCCGGATAAAAAGCTCTTCAAAAATGGGTACAATTAAAACAGCTGAAAAAGCCCTTAAAAAAAAGTCAAAATCAGCCCAGGCTTCCCCTTTAATATCTATAAAAGGAGCCAGTAAAATACACCAGATTACAAGGCCTGCAAGCCCAAATACAATCCCATATAAAATTGATCCCAATGGTTTTTTAGGGCCGATAATGGGGACATACCATTTCCATGCCCAGTACAAAAGACATGGAACAATGATTATTTTCATGGCATAGGCAATTTCAACAGGAATTCTGCCCTGGCTCAATGAAGCAATTCCAACATAGACAAAATAGGGTATGCCATAGGGTAAAAGTAAATCCCTATTAAGTATTCTTTCTGATTTTTTATCTGCTGTAGTATTCAAAGCCATTATCAACCATTATTCATGTCTGTTGTGTTTCATTTCAAAACACTTTTGTGTTTAAAATCTATTTTACTGAAACAGCAAAAAATATAATAACATAAATCTGGCTTACCGCAATAGCCGATTATCTCTTTTTACAGTGTCAAACCTATGACGCTACCGGCAGATTTTTCCTTGTTATTTATTGATGTTAAAATTATAAAACTTTTATAACTTATTGTAATATATATCTTTTTAAACAATTTCGATTTATGGCACAAGTATTGCTCTAGTAGGTTTTAAAGTAATTCTTTAACTATTGGACAAAATTTAGGAAAAAGATATGAAACAGGTTTTAAATAAAATCCCAGGCAAAATGGCTGCTTTATTTTCAATGGTTTTCAAAATAGCACAAACCCAGACTGATGATAAAACCCTGGCCCGCCACATTATTGCTTTAAATAAAAAGACAACATCAATACAAATCATAAATGAAGTGGCTGTCTGTTTAAAAGAGATCATGAATTACAGACTGTTTGCTTTTGTTATCAAACAAAATAAGAGGGTTGATGTCTGGCTGGATCCCAGGAGATATAAAAAGTCCCTTGAGAAAATTATCTTAAATGATTTTTCCCTTGAAAATAAAGATAGCTTACATTACCTGAACCATACTTTTCATTCGGATGAACTTGAGCAAAAATTCAGCATGGAAAATCTTGTTTTTTATGAATTGGAAGAGGAGAATTGTTATTCGCGAATTTATATGCTTCGCGATAAAAACAGTAGTTCTGTTAATGAAGACCTTGTAAATCTTCTTCTTCAGGGATGTTCTACTGCACTTGCAAAACAGATTAAAATAGAAGAGTTAAAGAATGCTGCCATAATTGATCCTTTGACAGGTTGTTATAATAGAAGGGAATTTGTAAATCAGCTCAAAAGAAATATTGCCGGAGCTGCCAGGCATAAAAATGATTTATCTCTGTTTATGTTTGATCTGGATCACTTTAAAAACATTAATGATACCTATGGTCACCTTGCCGGTGATAAAGTTTTAAAGGAAATTTCATCTCTTGTGCAGAACAACATGAGGACTAATGATATTTTTGCCAGATATGGCGGAGAGGAATTCATAGCAATTTTACCGGAAACCGGTAAGATAAAAGCAATGGAACTTGCCGATCGTCTCAGAAGCGAAATTGCAAAAAAAGTTATAACTTATAATGGTGATACAATTAAAATAACAGCCAGCTTTGGTGTTGCCCAGATGGATAAATGTGCAGACATGGAAAAAATCATACAGGATGCTGATACCATGCTGTATAAGGCAAAACTTAACGGGCGGAATATAGTAATGCCGGGATTAATAAGAGTTATGGACAATCAAAACCAGATACCAAGAGAAATAAAATCAGTTTAAGCATATCCTCAATATCTTTGAATAAAAAATCATTCAAAGATATTGAGGATAAAATTATTTTGCAGGAGGGGTAAAGATGCGCAGGCCTAATTCCTTATCCAGCATAAGAAGGCCATAGCCTTCACCATCAATCAATTTTAACTTATTGACAATTGTATTCATGGAATCTTCTTCTTCCACCTGTTCATCCACAAACCAGTTCAAATGATTTCTTGCAGCATGATCATTTTCTTGAATTGCAAGATCCATTAACTCATTGATGAGTTTTGAAACCAGCTTTTCATGATCATGGGCAAGTTCAAAAACCTCAAGTGGTGATTTAAATTCAATTTTAGGCTGTTCAATTGCCTGTAAAGTAACCTTGCCGCCTTTTTCATTTAAAAATTTATACATTTTCATGGCGTGAAATCTCTCTTCTTCAACCTGGATAAGAAAAAAATTTTCAAATCCGCTCAATCCAATAGAATTGAAATATGAAGCCATGGAAAGATAATAGTATTCAGAAAACAGCTCACGATTTATCTGATAATTTATTGCACCCTCAAGTTTTTTTGAAATCATAATACTCTCCTGATTTGGTTTGAATATTTAATAATGCCCACCAAAAATCTAAACTCTATGTAGCATAGCTTTTTTCCTGGACAGATTCAATAAGGCAGACAGCATTATTTTTTAAATTATTATACATATTTTTTGGAAAAAATTGTGCAATATTGCCAAAAACAAGGCCGGGACCTAAACCCTGGGTGTTGAAAACTCTTTTTTCTACGGCGTTTTTTGCCTTTTCCTGCCAGGACAATGCTGTATCAGATTCATCTGAATAAAGTAATGTTTTAAAACCCTGGGTTTCAAGGATACCGGCCAGGGTATCCCAGGGTTGTAAAAATGAGATGGAAGATTGAGAGGCCCAGGGTACAGGAAACTCAATTTTTGTACCACTGCCTTTAGTGACTTCATGCAAAATAAGTTTACCACCGGGTTTTAAAGCTCTGAAAAATTCTTTGACAGCAGCTGTCTTATCTTCAATATTCATCAAAACATGCTGGCATAAAACTGCATCAAAGGTATTATCGGCAAACTCCAGTTCTAAAATAGATCCCTGCTTAAATCCTGTTTTCTTATCAAGTCCGGTGCATCTGGTTAAAAAATCAGCAGCTTCAATAAAATTTTGTGCAAGATCAACACCCATGACTCTACAATTAAATTGTTGAGCCATAAGCCTTGAAGAGCCGCCAATACCACAGCCTGCGTCAAGGACAAATGCACCGGCATCAAGCTTGGCTTTTTTAAGCAGTTTTATGCTTGCCAGAGCTCCGCCTACATGAAGCTGATCAATTATGCTGATATCTTTTGGATCAAGATGGGCAAGATCTTTACCGGCTTTAATTAAAGCGATTTTTATATTTTCAGCCAGATTGTCTGAATTATAGTGTTTTTTTACCTGTGATTCCATATTTTTAGACCTGCGTTACAAAATTTGAGTTAAGAGATGAGAAGAGCGAAAAGCTCCTCTCATCTCCCATTAGTCAGTTTCTGACCTTCAGGTTATATCTTATTTATGATTTAAGTTCTTCAAGGTTACCGAAGAAATCAAGGCATTCAGGATTTTTCAATGCATCCTTATTTTTGACTTCCTTTCCTTCAATCATCTTTTTAACGGCAAGTTCCACTTTTTTCATGTTCAAGGTATAGGGAACATCCGGGCATTCAATGATTTTAGCCGGGACATGTCTTGGGGAAGCATTGGCTCTGATATCGCCCCTGATCTTATTTTGAAGCTCATCAGTCAATTCAAAACCCTGTGCCATTTTAACGAAAAGAATAACCCTTACATCATTATTCCAGGGCTGTCCCACAATAACAGAGTCTTCAAGTTCATCCATGGCATCAAGACGGCGATAGATCTCAGCTGTGCCTATTCTTACTCCTCCGGGATTCAATGTTGCATCGGAACGGCCATACATGATTACGCCGCCATGTTCAGTTATCATGATAAAATCGCCATGGGTCCAGATGCCTGGAAATTCATCAAAATATGCAGAGCGGTATTTGGAACCGTCTTCATCTCCCCAGAAATATATGGGCATGGAAGGAAACGGTGCTGCACACACAAGTTCTGCCTGCTGCCCTACCACTGGTTTTCCATCATCATCATAGGCATAGACCTCCATGCCAAGGCCCCGGCATTGAAGTTCTCCTGTATAAACAGGGCCCATTGGATTACCAAGGGCAAAACAGCCGTTAAGATCAGACCCGCCTGATATGGAGGCAAGCTGTAGATCTTCTTTGATTTCATCATATATAAATTCAAAATTTTCATCTGACAAGGGTGAACCCGTAGAAAGAACAGATTTTAAAGCAGATAAGTCAAACTGCTTGCCTGGTTTAACTCCTGCTGTTTTTAACGCTTCAATATAACCTGCACTTGTTCCAAAAACAGTAACTTTTTCATCCTGGGCCATCTGCCACAAGGCATCAGGGCCGGGGTGAAAAGGATTCCCGTCAAAAAGAACAAGGGTGGCACCTACACTTAAAGAGCAGGTCAGCCAGTTCCACATCATCCATCCGCATGTGGTAAAATAAAAAATTGTGTCTTCTTCTTTAAGATCAGTGTGCAGTACAAGTTCTTTTTTCTGGTGTAAAAGGACACCTCCAACACTTTGTACCATGCATTTGGGAAGTCCTGTGGTACCGGAAGAATACATAATGTATAAAGGATCATCAAAATCCATCTGCTCAAATGTAATCTCAGTGGCTTTTGGGTCTTTAAAATCATCATACATGACAGAATTGGGCAGAGAACTTATATCGGGAGTGGAAGAAGTATAGGGAATAACAACAATTTTCTCTATGGAGGGAATCTCTTTTACAATTCCTGCAATTCTTTCAATACTGCCAAGGGGTTTACCCTTGAAAAAATAACCGTCAGCTGTGAACAATACCTTGGGTTTAGTCTGGCCGAATCTGTCTAGAACACCTTTGATCCCAAAATCAGGAGAACATGAAGACCAGATAGCACCAAGGCTTGTGGCTGCCAGCATTGCAATAATGCTTTCAGGCATATTGGGAACAAACCCAACCACACGATCACCTTTTACTATGCCAAGTGCTTTTAAAGAAGCTGCTGTTTTTGCAACTTCATCATAAAGCTGATTATAGGTTAAAGTTCTTCTGACTGAATCCTCGCCCCTGAATATCAAGGCAAGATTATCATTTTTAAATTGCAAAAGGTTTTCAGCAAAATTAAGCTTGGAATTGACAAAAAACTTTGCCCCGGGCATTTTTTTAGGGTCATCAATTGCCTTGTCAAAGGATTGTGAAGCCTTGATATCAATAAAATCCCAGGTTGTTGCCCAAAAATCCTCAATATTTTCCACTGACCACTCCCATAAAGCTGGGTAGTCTTTCAAATCTTTATTAAATTTTTCGTTTACAATATTCATGAAACGATACATATTGGTGGCTTTGATTCTCTCTTCAGAGGGCTGCCACAAAAGTTTTGACATTGTTGTGCTCTCCTATATATGCAAGAATTAATCTAAATCTTATGATTCTTTTCTATTGTTTACAAGCAGTGACCATTGCAAACCGCCCGTGGCGGTTATTCATACAATACAGCCAATATAGTTGCTTTATCAGTTTTACCAGTAATAAAATGTGAAGTTGTGGAGAGATAATAGGCACTGTCTCCCGGCTCAAGTTTAAAGTTTTCTGAACCAATGGTCAGGCTTACAATACCTTCAAGTACATAAATAAACTCCTCTCCATTATGTACTGAAAGATCTTTCTCTTCACTTTTTTCCAATTGCACAATCAAGGCTTCCATATGCCGCCCCTGCACTTCCGGAGCAAGGCTCATATAGGAATAAACATTTTTCTTGCTTGTTGCAGAACTTGAACGGATAATCTGTTTTCTCTCATTTTTCCTTGTAATGGAATAAAGTTTATTGCCAGCGCCTGATACAAGTCGTCCCACTGCAGAGTCCAGAGCCTTGGAAAGTTTCATAACAGTCCCAAGCTGGGGTTCTTCTTTTCCTTTTTCAATATTTTCAAGCCTTGCCACATCAAAACCTGTCAGGTTGGAAAGATCATCAATGGAGATGCCTTTTTCCTGTCTGAGCTTTTTGATGCGCTTTCCAACTTCATCCACATCACTTTTTTCACTGGTTTTAATCTCGCCTGTGAGATCTGCAAAATAATCTAAATTGGTATGGGGGATATTACCTTCTTTTCCCATGACACCTCCTTATCACCATTTTATATGAAAGTCCTGGCAAATCCAGGTTTTGACTTTCATGCTTTGTTGCTGGCAGACCTTGGTGCAATACCAGGTCTGCCAGTGGCAGTTATTTAGGGAAACTCTGGTCAGCAGTTTCACCCAGTTTGTCTTTAAGTTTTGCAAGACCCGGTCTTGCATACTCCATATGACCCTCTTTAAGGGTTCTGCCATTAATGGCAGCCTCACTTCTTAATCTTGTGCCAACAGTCTTTTCCATCTGCCTTCCAAGCCACAAAATCCTGTCAACATCATACCCATGTTCTATACCCATTTCATCAATTTGTACAAGGGTATCTTCAAGGCAAACAAGACCCACAAATCTTTCATCATCGTAATAGTAGTCGCCTGTACCTTTGATGGGTCTGTCATCCAGGAAGTTGGCAGGTTGTCCGCCAAGGCCGCCAAGGGTGGCTTCATAATGACAGATACCAGCCTGGAGAGCTGCAAGAATGGATGCAGATGAAACTCTTTTTGTTTCATGAAAATGAGCAATGTGAAGGCTTGTATCCGGGATATCATCAAGAATCATGGAAAAATATCTGTACACATCAGCAGCAGATGCAGAGCCGTCATGGTCGGCATGCTCGATATCACTTGCTCCAATATCCAACCAGTGTTTTGTGAATTCAACAGCATCTTTCATATCTGTGGCGCCGCCAATGGGGCTTCCCCAGATAGTGCTGACTGTTCCACACATCTTTATGCCGGCATCGGAACATTTTTTAATACATCTTGCAGCTTCTGCCCAGTAATTGGGAAGTGTGGTGCCTGAATTGGCAAAATGGTGCTGCTCTTCTGTTGAAACCATCATCAATACCCTGTCCGGGCCAATACCTCTTTTTTTAAGCTCAATGGCTCTGTCAACCGATGCTTCTCTGATGGTGATGGCTGTCAGGACAACATCCTCCATATTAATGCCTTTTCTTGCAGCACGGCCAACAAAGTTATCGCCTCTAAGGTGTGCAAGAAGCTCTTCTGCATCGCTGAACTGCGGCATTGCTCTTGGATTTCCAAGATTTGTAACCTCAATATTGCGGCATCCTGCAAAAATCAACTCTTCAAGATAGGTTATTTTTGCTTCAGTTGAAATAAATTTTTCAAGGTGCTGAAAACCGTCACGGATTGTAATATCCCCAATGGTTACCTTTTTGGGCATCCTTGGGAAAATTTTCCAATAATCATATTCTGTCATTGTCTCTCTCCTTATTATTCTATTTATCTTTTATGTACATGGTTCATTGTTTGAACAAAAACTCCCCTGTCAGCATTTATGAGCTATACAAACATGGATCTTCGGTCAAGTATCATATAATATTCAGAGCCAGGTTGATGGTTGTTTTCTGGAGGTTAAGCGACAGCCTCGGAGGAAAACAACCATCAGCCTGGCGGTATTCAAGCATAATGCAATTAAAATCTAAAATTTCCAAATGTCGGATCTTCAATGGGTTTTAAAAGGCTTACTTCAAATGCCATGGCAAGCCACTCTCTTATTTCATTGAATTTAATGACCCTGTCGTTTAACAGTCTTGATGCACAGAAAAAAGGATGGGCTTCACCATCATATTTCGCAACCATTTTCTGCTGGAATTCGCTTATTTCTTCCGGTGTCATGGGTTTGCCCATGGCTTTTCTTTTGCCCTGTTCAATACTTAAAAGAACTCCGGCTGCGCTTTGGCCGCTCATAACTCCTGTTCTTGCTCTCATTGTGGAAAACAAAAAGTGAGGTTTATAGGCTCTTCCGCACATGCCATAGTTGGCAGCTCCATTGTCAGGCCCTACGACAAGCTGAATTCTCGGCACCTGGGCACAGGATACTGCGCGAACCATGTCTGCACCAAACTTGCCAATACCTGCATGTTCAGAATCAGAACCAATCATAAAGCCGGGAGCACTCTGAATAAAAAGCAGGGGTATTTTTTCATAGGAACATTTAATCACCCATTCAGTCACTTTTTGAGCAGCCTCATGAAAAATAATGCCTGCTGCATTGGAACAGATAATTCCCACAGGAAGTCCTTTTATTCTTACTCTTCCAGTCAGGATATTTGAACCTCTGCCAGGAGCATAATCCTTTTTACTCTCTATAAACTGGGACTCATCGGCAATGGCTTCAAGAATTTTTCTGCCGTCAATTCCTCTATGGGGAGATGTAGGCAGAACATCATATATGGAATCTATAGAAACCTTTGGTTCTTTTGGTTCAAAGGTATGAAGATTGATATTTTGAGGTTTTGTTAACGAGAGAAGTTCTTTGACCCTTTTAATTGCATCTGCCTGATCAGAGCACAAGTGATCTGCTCCACCTGAAACCTGGGTATGAACCTTTGCTCCACCAAGATCTTCAGCAGATATTTCTTCGCCTGTTGCCATTTTGACAAGGGGCGGTCCTCCAAGAAAGGAGAAGGACTGCTTGTCAATCATTATGGATTCACACGCCATAAATACGATATAGGCACCGCCGGCAGTATTGCCACCCGTGCTTAAAGTCACCTGGCGAAGTCCCTTGGCCGACATTCTTGCCATATTATAAAATATGGATCCAAAATGCTGATCATCGGGAAAAACATCTGCCTGCATGGGAAGAAAAACTCCTCCTGAATCAGCAATATAAACGCAGTTAAGACCGCATTTCTCTGCAATGGCCTGGGCTCTCATATGTTTTTTAAGTGTAATGGGAAAATAGGTACCAGCCTTTACACGGCTGTCACTTCCCATAATCATTGTCCAGTTGCCATGGATTTTCCCGATTCCTGTTACTATTCCACCGCTGTGCACATCATCTACACCGGGATACCCCATGCCAAACCCTGCAAGTATTGAGAGTTCAAAAAACTTGGTTCCAGGATCAATAAGATCTGCTATCAAATCTCTTACCGGGCGTTTTCCTCTTTTGGCAAGCTTATCAATTGCTTTTTGTCCGCCGGAGTTGATGGCAACCTGCTGGCGTTCTTCAAGCTTTTTCTCTTCAGCTTCCCAGAATGTTCTATTTTCACTCATGGATATATTATCTCCCTTTGTAAACTGGTTTTCTTTTTTCCCTGAAAGCGGTGAGGCCTTCAATTCTGTCCTCTGTGGGTATGGTCACCCTGTATGCATTGGATTCTATGGCAAGGCCTGTTGCAAGATCGGTTTCAATGCCTTTATCTATGGCATATTTTGCCATTTCAACGGCAATTGGGCCCGTTTGAGCAATCATATCTGCCATTTTCATACACTCTTCCAGAAGATTTTCAGATGTGGCAACCTGATTGACAAGCCCTATATCAAGAGCTTCTTTTGCATCAACACGGCGACCTGTAAAAATTAGCTCCTTTGCCTTTGCCACTCCAATGATGCGTGGCAGACGCTGGGTTCCGCCTCCTCCCGGAATAATGGCAAGTCTTGCTTCTGTCAGTCCCATGCTTGCATTTTCAGAAGCTATCCGGATATCAGAAGCCAAAGCCACTTCAGTACCGCCCCCAAGGGCAATACCATTTACAGCTGAAATTACAGGAATTGGAAGGTTTTGAATGGAAGTTAAAAGATTTCTTATGGTTATGATAAATTTTTTAACTTCATCGGTCGTTAACCCGGCCCTCTCTTTTAAATCAGCCCCGGCGCAGAATGATTTTTCTCCTGCACCTGTAATAATGACACAGCGGAGATCACTTCTATATTGAAGTTCATCAATTTGATCCCTGATGGCATATAAAAGATCAAAATTGAGGCAGTTCATGACCTTTGGTCTGTTCATGGTCAGAATCACAGCCTGATTTTTCTCTTCCACAAGCAATAGAGAATCACTATCACTTATATTGTTTGCATTCATAATATTCTCCAGCTTTAATAATTTTTAAATTCTTAATTTCAGTTTTTAATTAAGACAAACTTTCCTTAATTAAAAACTAAAAACGCAATATTCAAAACTAAAGATTATCAGCAGCCAATATGGCGTGATATTACAATGCGCTGAACTTCTGAAGTTCCTTCACCTATTTCAAGAAGTTTCTGATCTCTGTAAAATCTTTCAACGTTGTACTCTTTCATCAGACCATATCCGCCGTGGATCTGGACGGCATGATCCACTACCCTTGACATGACTTCAGAACAATAGAGTTTGCCCATGGCAGCCTCTTTTTCAAAGGCTCTTTTATTGGATTTCAGCCAGCATGCCTTATAAAGAAGGTTTCTTGCACATTCGATTTCCATGGCACAGTCGGCAAGCTTAAAGGCTATTGCCTGAAATTTTGAAAGGGGTTGATTAAACTGCTCTCTCTCTTTTGCATATTTCAGTGCAAGATCATAGGCACCCTGTGCGCCACCAAGCCCCATGGAACCAATGGAAAGTCTGCCGCCATCCAGAGTTGACAGCATCTGATGGAATCCGTCTCCTGGTTTGCCAAGAATATTGTCCTTTGGAACCCTGACATCATCAAAATAGAGTTCTGCTGTATTGGAAGCTCTCCACATCATTTTTTTGTGCATGGGAATGGCTTTAAACCCGGGAGTTCCAGCTTCTACAAGTATGCATGAATATTCAGGCTTGCCATTATCCCGTGTACCGGTAATGGCCTGTACTGTCACACCCATAGTCATATCACAGGCTGCATTTGTAATAAATATTTTTGAACCGTTAATTACCCATTCATTACCATCAAGAACTGCTGTTGTTTTGCTCCCGCCTGCATCTGAACCTGCTGTAGGTTCTGTAAGACCAAATCCCCACAAGCCCTCTCCTGCACAAAGTTTTGGCAGATATTTTTGTTTTTGTTCTTCTGATCCAAAATAGTAGATAGGGCCGATGCCAAGGGAGTTGGCAGCCGCAACTGTAGCAGCCTGGGAACCATCAATTCTTGCAATCTCCTCAACACCGATAATGTATGAAATATAATCCATTTCCTGACCTTCATACTTTTCTGAAACAAACATTCCAAAAAGACCTATTTCGCCCATTTTTCTGGTAAGCTCTGATGAAAATTCCTCTTTTTCATCAAGCTCTCCTGCAATGGGTTCAATCTCTTTTTTTGCAAACTTTCTGACTTCCTTACGGATCATCTCCTGCTCTTTAGTAAGATCAAAATCCACTGTCTCCTCCTTTATATATAAAATTATTCAAAGGTATTATTTTATGCTGCCTATCCATAGTACTTAATCAATAATATCACCCGACAAGTAAAAAACTGATCGAGCGCTCAGTCTATTTTTTGAATACTATATTTAAAGCACTTATTTTGTCAAATGTTTTTTTTGTTTTGCAGGATTTGAAAATAAGAATTTTTGCTGCCCTATCAGTTCATAAGGTAAAACCCAAGTTTTTTTGCATAGGGAGGTGGATTGTAAAAATCAGCATCAATATAGTTACCTTTAATTGATCTGATCACAATCCTCCTTTTTACAAGGGACTTGCTTATATCATCCAGGATAAAATGAATATCAAGAAAATCATTAATCTGAATGCGGTGTGATTTTGATATTCTAAAACCAATGGCCTCCAATGACAGCCTCTCTACTCTGATATGACCGGATTCTCTTGTCTTAAGACGAGTAAATTCTCCCCCCAATGACACCATTCTCCCAAAGGTCTGCTTTTGTTTAAGCCCATCAGTTTCTCTTTTATTTTCTTCTTCTAAAAGAGGCTGCAGACTCTCTTCCATATCAGCTATTGTATCTTCATTTAAAAGAGTTTTTGATTTAGATAGAAATTTGCCCACCATGGTTTTTAACTGACTTGAGTCCCCGGCACTCACAGTCTGGGATGAGATACTTATTTGCTCAGAAGTTGTGTTCTTTTCAGCAATGGCAGTGGCAAAAGCTTTTAAAATTCTCTTTTGTGCTTTTTTTGCACCATCTGTATAAGTCTGGGGCAAAAGCATGATAAAAGCACCCTCTCCATAGCGAAAAACATGGTCTTCTCGTCGTTTGGTTTTGCTTAAAACCTTGGCAAGTTTTTTAAGTACATCATTATGGTTCTCTGTAGCAGTGGCCTGAAGAAGCCTGGCAATATCAATAATCAGCATGGAAAAAATAGAGCCATAACGTCTAAGTACATCGTCCTTATTGCTGACAGCACGTTCAAAGCTCCACCTGTTCTTAAGACCGGTCAATGAATCCGTTGTAACAAGCGATGTCATTGCCTGATTATAGTAAGATCTTTCAATGGCTATGGCGGCATATTCAGCAATGGCAGAGAGAATTTTCAAATCCTGGGAAGTAAAAGGGTTATCACTGATTCGATTGATAAGTTCAATCACTCCAAAGGTTTTATTCTCAGTTTTAAGGGGAGTGCCAATTATGGATTGTGTTTTAAATCCCGAATATTTATCTGCTCGAAGGCTGAAATGTTGATCTTTTGCAACATCTTCAATAATCAGAGATTTTCCAGTTTCCATGATATATCCTGCAACACCTTCACCCTTGGGCAGTTTTGCGCCCTGAAGCTTTTCCTTATTTGATCCCACCACAACAGAAAAAATCATATCAGAAGTTTTTGAATCCTTTAACAATATTGACCAGTGCAGGGGCTGAAAAATACGGCCAACCTCATACATTACAATGTCGAGAACCTCTTTAACGCTTTTGGCTTTGGCAAGGGGTTTTCCAAAATCAAAATCTATATCAAAGGGCATACTGCTCTGTTCTATTGCTGCTTCATCCTTGTATGATATCAGAGGATCTTCCTGATAATAGTATTTGGTATTGGCTTTGGAGAGCCTGAGATTTGCCCAGAGTAAATTCTCCCGAAGCTTGTCAGTGGAAGGAAAAATAAAATGATAAAATTCAGATATACTCTCAACTTCTTTGTTCATATTTTGAATACATTTGATGATATCAATCTTGTCAAGATTCACTATCTTTTCAACCTCGGGTGGAAGAATGGGGGGCCGGATAATATCAAAAGAGCCAATACCCTGGGTCCAGCAAAGAAAATTTGATAGAGATACAATTGAAATCAGCTGCATCTCTTCATTGGTTAAATCTAAATGTTCAAAGGGTTGATGATGATACTTTACTGCCAGAGAAAGTTTTTCCGGCAACTTCCATTTGGAGCAGAAAAAAGCACCCACATCATCATGGCCAAGCCCTATGACACTGCGCTCTTTTTCAATAATCAGGTCTGAGGAAGTTGAAAGCTCCTGAATCAGATCACCATAATTATTTTCACCCTGGGTATCAAGAAAAATCTTGCCAACATCATGAAGCAGGCCTGCAATATAAGCTTCTTCAGGGTCAGGATATTTAATTTCCCTGGCAATTTCCATGCTTAATACTGCTGTTGAAATACAATGCCGCCAGAAATGCAGTCTGTTAAACAGCTTTGCATTACCGGATTTAAACATTTTTTCAAAGACAGTCATGCCAATAGCTATTTTTTTTATCTCATCCAGACCTAAAAATACAACAGCTTCGGAAAGAGCAGTTATTTTCCTTCCCAGGCCATACACAGCTGAGTTAACTATTTCAAGCACCTTAACGGAAATACCCGGGTCAGTCTCCACAATTTTTGACAAATCAGCCAGGGAAGCTGTTTTATCCTTGGATGCTTTAAGCAGTTTTGCCGCTGCCTGGGGAAAGCTTGGCAGTTTATTGCCATCAAACCTGAGTACTTTTTTTATATCTGAGTCTGAAGGGAGGTTTAATTTGTCATTCATGTTTATATACCCCGTAAAGATTTGTTTTAATCTGCATAGTAACTTTACTCTTTTCTTTTTAGATATAAATGATAATATTTAATTTATTATGAGCGGTCAACCAAAATTTTATTCAGCTTCCTCAATTCAATGCCAGTGAAATGCCTGTTAAATGATTAAAACTACCTACATAAACATTGCAATAAGCTTGCCAATAATGAAATCATATACATATGAGATCCCTGAACATTTAAAAAATTCATGCCTGCCAGGCATGAGGGTTCTGGTACCATTTGGCAGAAGAAGGGTAACAGGATATATTCTTTCGGGCCAGAAAGAGTGTAAAGGGTTTAAGGCAAAAAAAATTATTGATATATTGGATGACCACCCTCTGTTTCCTGAATCTGAAATCGCTTTTTTTAAATGGATTTCAGATTATTATATACATCCCCTTGGTGATGTGATCAAAACTGCCCTTCCTTCAGGGTTTGACCGCCATGATATTTCCCAGGTGTCTGCAACAAAGTATGGGCAGGATTGTTTGAATAATAGTCAGCTTACTCCTGGAGAAGAGCAGGTGATTGAATTTGTTTTAAAACGCAAATCCTGTACTTTGAAAACACTAAAACAGAACCATGCAAACAAAACCATCAATGCCCTGGTTCGCAAAATGGAAAAAAAAGAGCTCATCACGGTTTCAGCAGTGTTGAAAACCGATGGAGCAAAAGTAAAAAAGGAAAAATTTATTCTGTATGAAGATATGCCGAAAATCATGGTTCGCATGTCAAAAAAACGCAGAGAGATTCTTTCCATAGTTAAACAAAAAAGAGAAATCTCACTTACTGGATTAAGAGCGGATATCCCCACTGCACCAGCATTAATAAAGCCCCTGGAAAAAGCTGGATATATTAAGATTATTCAGCGCCAGGTTTTCAGGGATCCCTTTGGCGAACCTGTGGAACCTGACACGCCCCCTGAATTGACCATGGAGCAGCAGATTGTGGTCAAACAGGTGCAGGAAAATTTAAGCCATGGATTTAAACCCTATCTTTTGTCCGGTGTCACAGGCTCTGGTAAGACAGAAGTGTATATGCGACTTGTGAAGGATGTGGTGAATAAAGGGAAAACTGCCATTGTTCTGGTACCGGAAATTTCTTTAATCTCCCAGACGGAAAGACGCTTCAGGGCCAGATTTGGTAAAAAAATAGCAGTGATTCACTCTTCCTTGACCAAGGGTGAGCTGCTGGATCAGTGGCGTACAATCTCTTTAAAAAAAGTGGGTATTGTTATTGGGGCAAGATCTGCTGTGTTTGCACCACTGGACAATATCGGGATAATTATTGTGGATGAAGAGCATGATGGTTCTTATAAGCAGGAACAGGGCTTCAGGTATAATGCCAGAGATATTGCCATTGTCCGGGCAAAATTAAATAACTGCGTGGTAATACTTGGATCAGCCACCCCTTCTGTCCAATCCTATCAAAATGTTGTGTTAAAACGCTTTGTGGAATTAAAGCTGAAAAATCGCGTTGGCAAACACTCATTGCCTAAAATCAATCTTGTTGATTTAAAGCAATATAAAGATGTAAGAGGATATGATAAAATCATAACTCCTGAACTTGCAAGGGGGATCAGGACATGCCTTGATCAGGGCAATCAGGCATTGATTTTTTTAAACAGACGGGGCTTTGCTACATTTCCTGTATGCCTGGATTGCGGAAAATCGCTGTCGTGTAAATATTGCGATATAACCATGACGCTTCATAAAGGGCATAATGAGTATCAATGCCATCTTTGCGGATATGCACGCCCTGTTAAAGTAAAATGCCCTGAATGCGGATCTTTAAAAATTAAACCCCTCGGGTTTGGTACTGAAAAAATAGAATCCATGCTCAAAGCCATGTTTCCCGATGCAAGGCTTACCAGAATGGATCAGGATTCAACATCCCGCAAAGGTGCTGCACTTAAAATATTAAAAAGTATTAGAAACCAGAATGTTGATATAATTGTGGGAACCCAGATGCTGGCCAAGGGCCATGATTTTCCTTCCATTACCCTGGTGGGTGTGATCTGTGCAGATCTCTCTTTGAGCCTTCCTGATTTCAGGGCAGGAGAGAGAACCTTTCAACTGCTCGCCCAGGTGGCAGGCCGTGCAGGGAGAGGTGAAACCAAGGGCCAGGTGATTATGCAGACTTATAATCCCGACCATTTTATTATACAGGCTGCCAAACAGCAGGATTTCCTTGAATTTTTTCAAAATGAGGTGCCTTTTCGAAAAGCACTTATGTATCCGCCTTTTTCACGGATGATTCAGCTCAAAATGTCAGGGACCAATGCCTTAAAGGTTAAAATATTTGCGCAAGATATTGCCACGGTACTTAAAACCATGCTTGACAAGGATACAAAACAAAAAAATATGATCCAGATTTTAGGTCCCATTGAAGCACCCATTCAAAGAATTTCCTCCAAGTTCCGATGGCAGATTCTTGTGAAAAGCCCTTCTGCCACATTAATCAATGGCCTGATAACATCAATGATGAATAATGGAAAAATAAAATCAGGAACAGGAGTCAGGCTGATCGTGGATGTGGACCCATATTCTTTGATGTAGAGAATTCACAGACTGTTACATAATGCAAATTTTTTCAAGTTCAAGGCGAAAAATAAATTTAACCACAGGCATACACGCAGTATTCCGAGGATTAAATTTATTTTACAACGCTGAAATTGGAAAAATTGGGGTTGTGTAATAGCCTGTTACATATTAAACATAGAGTTTGTGAAAGGATAAGTATGGCCCAAGATTGTCATCATGTTCCTGTGAAGTGAATTCAGCACTAAGGTATTTGCCTTTTTTTGCTTTAACTATGACTTCTTTTTTTACAATTGATTGTTTGGCATCATCAAGAACAAATTCAAGAAAAACTTTAAGACCCGGCAAAAAACCTTGTTCCATATTGGTTCTCAACATCAGTCCTTTGCTATTGAGTTTTTTTATGATCATTTTACCGCTGCATTTAACTTTTCCTTTGGAAATAAATGTACCAAGCAGCTGAATCTTTTGTGAGAATTCAATATCTTTTGTGAGAACAATAATATGTGAAAATCCACACCTGCATTTGCATTTTACCTTGGTGTTTTTTCTTGTAATGGTATATTGGGAAAGCTGCATGATTTTTTCTCTGCTGCATTCAGGGCATACAAACTTTGCTGTATCAAAATAGTCGATCAGTATTTCTTGTTCCATGGCAAACCCCTGCTTCCCAATGTTTTATATATGCCTTGAATATTGCCTATGAATAATAGCCAATAATTAATAATAACCAATTCATTATTTGTGCCACTATGTTAAAAAAGTATTTGATATTGGTGAATTTATTAGATATATTGAATATTAAATAAATTTATTATTTTGGTTTTATCAAATCACTGCTCTTATTTAACAAATAGTATTTTTATTTAGTCAAAACTGTTATATTTAACCAATTATCAAAGGTGTATCCATGGCCCAATCCAATCTTGAACTTTTCAAAGAACTCAATCCAGGAGCTTTGCAAAAAAAATTCCTTAACTCCTTATTAAAAATCCAAAATGTTCAAAGGGGTTCAATATGGATAAAAAAAGAGGATACATATTTGTGCATTGAGGCAGCTGGAGCTGAAGCAGATCAAATAAAAGGTGTTGCCCTGGATATACAGCACCCAAGTATAGTGGGATGGACAATTGAAAATAAAAAAATGACCATGGCAGAAACAAAAAGTGACAGGCGGCATTATAAGGAAGTTGAAGAAAAATTTGCTGTCAAAAGCAGCCTTATTCTCTGTTTTCCTCTTTTTTTGAGTGATAAAAAAGTTTATGGTGCTGTTCAAATCATTGATACAACTCCCAATAAAACCAGGCTGAACCTTGATAAAAAATATCTTGAACAGCTTCAAAACCTTGTGGATATATGCTCCATCGCCCTTAGCAATGCTATTTTATACAATAATGAAAAACAAAAAATCCTGACTCTTAAAACAGAGCTGAATCAAGTAAAGAGCAAGAACACTATCATAGGCCAGAGCACAAGTTTTCAACAATGCATGGATCTGGTAAAAAGCTATGCTGATACTGAATTTCATGTCTTAATCACAGGTGAAAGCGGTACCGGTAAAGAGTTGGTTGCTGAACAACTGCATCAATCAAGTACCCGGAAAAACAAACCCTTTCTCGTACAAAACTGCAGTGCTATTCCTGAAACACTGTTGGAAAGTGAATTGTTTGGATATAAAAAAGGAGCATTTACAGGAGCCAATAGAGACAAGATGGGATTGTTTGAAGCTGCAGATGGCGGAACAGTCTTTCTCGATGAAATCGGGGATATGCCCATGAGTATCCAGGCAAGCCTGCTAAGAGTGCTCCAGCAAAATGAGATAAAACCCCTTGGCGCAACAGCAGTGAAGCATGTTGATGTCAGAATTGTTACAGCAACGAACAAGGATATCAAACAGATGATTGCAGAAAACAGTTTCAGGCAGGATCTGTTTTACCGTCTGTCTGTGCTGCCGGTTCACCTGCCCCCTTTAAAAGAGAGGCGGGAAGATATCCCTTTATTGATTAAACATTTTCTTGAAAAGGAATCTGTAAAAGCCGGAACCATGGAAAAAAAACTTTCAGCAGAGGCCATGCAGTCTTTAGTCTCCTATGCATGGCCCGGAAATATCAGGGAGCTTGAAAACCTTATCCGATATCTCATTGTAACGGCCCAGGGAGAATATATTGAACTTATAAACATTCCACCTCACATAAGAGAGAAGAATCCAGACCTGGATCCTTTCGGCGTACCAGGAACAATGAACAGCAAAGATTCCAATGATTTTATCAGCCAAATAGACAGAATGACATGGCCCCAATTGGAAAAAGAGTATGTAATAGCACTTTTGAAGAAAAACAATTGGAATATAACATGGGCAGCAAAAGCCTCGGGAATCAACAGATCAACTTTTGCTTCAAGAATGCGAAAGCTTAAAATCAAACGATTTCATCAGGAAATTGAGTGATGGCTGGTTCAAGATATCTGGATATTTGCCATGGGGAATTTTATTGAGCTTCATTTTGATCTGATATTTTTCTGACAATTAACAATCTTTTCTAAGATGGATCTAAGTTGTGTGACATGGTATTTTATTCCCTGGTATTGTTTCAGATAAACAACATCAGAAATCATGACTAAAGGGAGTTTTGTATCATCTGGATGATCGCTGCCGTGAATGGTGTTATGACCAGCATGATCACTGGTTATAATGATCAAATAATTCTTTTTTGATGTGATAATCCTGATTAACGGATCAATGGCTTCATCAATGAAAAAAAGTTCTTCCATATATCCTTGTGACAACCACCCTTCAACAGGCCCTGTTCGATCAAGACCACTGATATGAAGGAAACAAAACCTTTTTTTGTCAGGATCTTGGAAAAACTCCATTGCATTCTCAATAGAAAAATCCGGGTCCTGTTTATACCTGTCAACAGCATCGGTAACAAGATATCCAAGCTTTTCTTTTGAATAGAAAAATCCGGTTGAATACTCATTTGATTTTGCATCATCAAATATTGTTTTATCATTTATTACGGGTTGTCCAGAGTGCCATTTATTATCTTTTCTACCGCCTTCTTCCGGCCTTATGGCGGAAAACATGGCGGCATGGCTCAATAATGTCAACGGCGGATCTGTACTTTTCCCATCTAAGGTAAAAACCCCTTGTTTCATTAAATTGTAAATATTTTTAGTTGTTTTTAAACCAAGTGCATCAGGATGTAGGGCATCTATGGAAATAATTAGGACAGATTTTATTTCAGTGGAAGATACCAGACAAGGAAAAATAAAAATAAGGACAATGGTGACAATTAATTGTGTTATTATCCGTATAAATGCTTTCATTTTTTTCCACATTATTTTATTTATATCGTAAAAATGGAATATATAGGTGTCTTTTGTCAAGAAATTTAAAATATTATCAATAGAGGACTATAGCCATTATTCCTTTTGTTTTTTCTTATTTTTCATTTCTATATACCAGTTTTCTTTGCCATAAAGTTCATCTGAGCATTTAGTGCAGATGCCATGACTGAATGAAACATCGGAATGTGTCTGAAAATATTCTTCCAGATTATTCCAATATCCTTTATCATCACGGATTCGCTTGCATTTGGAACAGATCGGTAATCAACCGCTTAGCGTTTTAATGTTTTCAACTGCCTCTTGAAGCTTTTTAATCAGTTTTTCCTTTTCTTCCTCTGCTTGCTTACGTTCAGCAACTTCATTCTTAAGCGACTCAACGGATGTGGTGGTTTGTTGGAGCTCGCTTGCCATACTGTTAAATGAGTGAGCCAAACTACCGAATTCATCTTGTTGCCGAAGATCGATTCTGTATTTAAAATCTCCTTTTCCAATCTTTTCAGTAGCCGCACCGAGCATTGCAAGAGGTTTGGCAATCTTCCGGCCAAACATGTGAGAGACTATTGCTAAAATCAAAACTATTGCAGATCCTATCAAAAAAATCCACTTAATGGATTGAATAATCGGTTCTTGTAGCACACTTAGTTGACGATAACAAAGGACATACCATGACTCACCTTTATTGCCTTTTTTGTGATCGATGGATTCAAATGTCCCTCCAAAACCATATCCTTTTTTACCTTTTGTCAGTTGGATTTCTGAAAACTGGGTATCCGCTTAGCTCAAGTGACCACTATATATTGTGCCTATTATGAT
>CAZYDL010000018.1:0-21387 GCA_964646305.1 uncultured Desulfobacula sp.
TGCCTATATAATGGAATCTGGTAAAATTGTTCTTGAAGGTCCTTCAAAGGAACTCCAGGACAATCCTGATGTTAAAGAATTTTATATGGGAATAACCAAAGGCGGCGGCAGAAAATCCTTTAAAGATGTTAAATCATACAAAAGGCGTAAACGCTGGATGTAAAGCAAGTAAAAAGAGACTGAAAACAAGAAACAAGTGAACAATTGCTGGTCAAGTTTTATACTGTGATGTGCCAGCCTTTACATGGAGATTATAATGAAAATACTCGTTGGATATAATGGTGGAGAAGTTGGCAGACTTGCCCTGTCCCTTGCAAGGGATTTTGCAAAAAAAAACAGTGCTTTTGTTTATGTTCTTAATTCCATGGAAGGTGGGGCTTCTGAAAAACAGTCTGATATCTTAAAGGCAGAGCAGGATCTTGATTTTGCAAAAGAGATGATGGCAAAAGCAGGCCTTGAATATGATGCCCAGCAAAGTGTCAGAGGACTCTCTCCTGCCGAAGACCTTGTAAAATTTGCACAGGAAAATGAAATTGATCAGATTTTCCTTGGAATAAAGAAAAAATCCAGGGCCCAGAAAGCAATTCTTGGTTCAACATCCCGCTATGTTATTCTTAAAGCACCCTGCCCTGTTACAACAATTAAATTTGATCCCGATACAATTAAGACCCAGGACATTTTAAACGATCGTAAAATCCTTGTGGTAGATGATGAACCAGATATTTTGGAAACCGTTGAAGAGCTCTTAGATATGTGTTCCCTTGATACTGCTGCAAGTTTTGAAGAGGCAAAAAAACTTCTTGAGCATAACCAATATGACGTTGCCATTCTCGATATCATGGGTGTCAGCGGCTATGATGTCTTAGCCCTTGCCCGTAAAAAAGATATCCCGGCACTTATGCTTACAGCCCACGCCCTTACCCCTGAAAATTTAAAAGAATCCATTCAAAAAGGTGCAGATTCATATATCCCCAAAGATGAACTTGCAAACCTTACTGAACATATTGCCGATGTCATAAAGGCAAGAATAGCCGGCAGACAGGGTTATGGATCATGGTTTTCCACCCTAAAACCATTCTTTGATAAATCCTTTGGAAAAGGCTGGAGGAACAAGGACAGATCCTTCTGGAACACTTTTGATGATAAATATGGTGGATAGACAAATTTAAATCTTTGGATATCATCAGTTTTTAAACTCTTGACGCTCATTTGTCTTTTCCATATAATAGACTACTATAAACATGTATCTATGCATTTGTGAGGTACAAATGAGCACAAAAATACTCATCATTGATGATGAAACTGACCTTGCCAATATAATCAAAGACTATCTTGAGGATGAAACAGATTTTAAAGTAGATTTAATGTTTTCAGGAGAAAAAAGTCTAGAGATTATTAATAAATTACAGCCTGATATCTGTATCGTTGACATGCGTCTTCCAAATATGAACGGCAATGAATTTATTATTAAAGCCCATGCAAAACTTCCCCTGTGTAAATTTATAATTCACACAGGTTCCATTGACTATTCAATTCCTGCAGAATTATCACAAATTGGTATGACAAATGAATGTATTATTTATAAGCCTGTTATAGAATTATCAAAATTCAGCAATAAAATACGCAAGCTTCTACAATTATAAATTTTTCTGCCAAAGAGGGGGTCATGGCTGTAAAAAAAAAGTCTTCCAAAAAAAGTGTTATCCAGACAATGTTTGGCTCCATTCTATTAATCTGCTTTGTCGGAATTGTCATAATTGCCGTTTTATGGACAGCAAGTGATATAAAGCAGAATAAAAAGCAGACCCAGTATGAAATCAAAAGAATAAAACTATTCCAGAAACAGATTCTAAAAGCACAGGTCATCGGGGTTATTGAGTATATTGAATATATGAAAACCCTGACAAGAAAACGCCTTGAAAAATCCATTCAGCAAAGGACCTTTGAAGCCCATGCAATTGCCACCAATATTTACCAGCAGCACAAAGATACCCTGCCAAGGGAAAAAATAATTCAATTAATAAAAGATGCTTTAAGACCAATTATTTTTAATAATGGCAGAGGATATTATTTTGTCTTATCCCTTACCGGTCATGTTTATCTCTTTGCTGACAAACCTGAAATAGAAGGTAAAAATATTCTTGATATGCAGGATAGTAAAGGCCACTATGTTATTAAGGATATGATAGAAATTATACAAAATAAATTCCAGGGGTTTTATGAATACTATTGGACCAAACCGGGTAGTGGAGAAAAAAGAGCGCATAACAAAATTGCATTTATCAAGCATTTTGTTCCCTATGACTTGTTCATCGGCACAGGAGAATATCTAAAAGATGTAGAAAAAGAGATACAGCAGGAAGTTTTAAAACGTATTGAGAAAATTAAATTTTCCAATACCGGATATGTCTTTGCAGGAACACTCGAAGGAATAAGCCTTTCAGGTCCTGCCAAAGGCAAAAACATGATCCAGGTAAAAGATATTAATGGTGTGAAAATCGTTCAAGAACTTATAAAAGCAGCAAAAAAAGAAGGTGGATATGTTGAATATGAACTTCCTCCTTTTAAAGGTTATATCCAGCACCAGAAAATTTCTTATTCCATGGAAGCACCTGGATGGAACTGGTATGTGGGTGCAGGACTCAATGTTGAATCTGTTGATCTGTTATTAAAAAATAAAAAAACTGAACTTAAAAAAACAATTAGAGAGAATAGTATAAAAATCACTTTTTTTCTTCTATTTCTTGGTATTGTTCTTCTCCTTGCCATTGTAGTGATATCCAGTAAAATTACTTCAACTTTTAAAACCTTTGACTCTTTTTTTGCCAATGCTGCTGTTCAAAAAGAAAAAATTGATATGAATACCATCCATTTTGCCGAATTTGAAAACCTTGCATCTTCAGCCAATAATATGATTGGCCAGATCATTGAGTCGGAAAACAAGATTAAAGCAAACCAAAAAATGATGGTTCAATCGGAAAAAATGATATCTGTGGGCGGGCTTGCTGCAGGCATGGCCCATGAGATTAACAATCCCCTAAGTATTATTCTTGGATCAGTCCAGATGGCTAAGATGCGCTTTGATGCAAAAAGAGAAAGAAATCTTGACCTGGCAGCAGACTTTGACATGGATTTTAAAAAATTTGAACTCTATCTTGAAAAAAATTCCATTTATAAATATCTTGACCGGGTAGAGTCAGCCTGTGAAAGGGCAGCAGATATTGTTAAAAAAATGCTTGGATTCTCCCGGAAAAATGAAACTGAAAAATCAAAACAAAATATTGCAGATATCATTGACAGTGCCCTGGATATAACCAACACTGATTATGATTTAAGGAAAAAATATGATTTCAGATCCTTTGAAATTATTCGGGAATATGATAACCCTGCACTTAAGATTTTATGCATAAAAACTGAAATCATGCAGGTTATCTTGAATATTGTTAAAAATGCTGCCCACTCCATGATAGATGATCAAGGTTTTACACAGACTGACCCTAAGATTATCATCCGCATCAGAGATAAAACAGCATTGTGCATTATTGAAATTATTGATAATGGTGCAGGCATGGACAGGGAGAGTGCAAATAGAATCTTTGAACCCTTTTATACCACTAAATCGCCAGGGCATGGCACAGGTCTTGGAATGTCTGTTTCCTATTTCATCATCACTGACAGCCATAATGGCACAATAAAGGTTGAGTCTGAACCAGGCAAAGGCACCAAGTTTATAATTGAACTGCCAAAGTCATCTCTATAAATAGATTATTTGATGAAAATCTGTATTATGCAATCAGCTTTTCCTTTAGGCCTGAAAGCCGCATGGCAGTCTTGTTATTATTAAATGCTGTTTCAAAGGCATTTGACGATCCAACAATTATAACAAGATTTTTCCCCCGGGTCATGGCAGTATATAAAAGATTTCTCTGCAACAGTGGAAAGTGGGCAGTTGTCAGGGCAATAATAACAGCTGAATACTCGCTGCCCTGGGATTTATGGACAGATATGGCATAGGCAAGAGAGAGCTCGTCAAGCTCCATTATATTGTATTCCACAAGACGGCCATCATAATCCACCATGACTTTATCTTCAGATTTAAGAATTTCATCTATTTTTCCAATATCACCATTAAATACATCTTTTTCATAATTATTTTTAAGGTGCATGACTTTGTCATTGACTTTAAATACGAAATCTCTGGTTTTTATGCCATCTTTGGATGGATTTAATGCCTGTTGAAGCTGCTGGTTTAAATTTATTGTTCCAGCTTCTCCCCTGTGCATGGGTGTTAAAACCTGTATCTCATTAATATGGGGGAATGCTTTATGTATGCGCTGTGAACAAAGCTCAATAATAGTTTGGGTTACTTTTTCTGGTTTTTGGTTTTCAATGAAATAAAATTCTGATAAATCATTTGATTCATGGATTTGAAATTGAGGCATTTTACCATTACGTATATTGTGGGCATGTACGATAATGGGACTTTTTTGCGCCTGCCGAAATATTTTTGTAAGGGAGAAAACCTTTACACTGTCAGATTCAATAATATCAGATAATACATTGCCAGGCCCCACCGAGGGAAGCTGGAATGTATCTCCCACAATAATCAGATTTGCAGTAATCGGCATGGCTTCAATAAGTGTATACATGAGAATAGTGTCCACCATTGAGGCTTCATCCACAATAAATATATCCAGATCAAGGGGGTTTGTAAAATTTTTACCAAAGGTTTGACTTTCATGGTCAAATTCAAGAAGTTTGTGCAAAGTAAAAGCTTTATTCCCTGTTACTTCAGAAAGCCGCCTTGCAGCACGTCCTGTGGGTGCACTTAATATAATTTTTTTATCCTGCATTTTAAATACTTCACACAAGGCACGTATCAATGTTGTTTTTCCAGTTCCAGGGCCTCCTGTAATCACGACAATTTTTTCGTCCAATACTTTTGCAACAACATTTAACTGCTCCTTGGATAATTTTACAGCAAGTTTTGTGATAATTTTATCAAGGATTATATGTTTTGAAATTTCAGGGGAGATTACAGGCATGGACAAAACAGCTTTAAATCTCGTTGCAATACCAGATTCTGCCATATAAAGACGTGTAAGATAGATTCTTGTGTCATCAGTGTCTGTATCATCTGATTCTTTTTTCCCTGATATCTGTTCAATTTTTATTTCATCTGAATCAATCAAAGATTCCAGGATGTGTTCAAATTTATCAGGTTTTACTCCTGATATTTTTGAGCCTGCTTTAAAAACATCAAGCTTTAACCCATAAACATGACCATCCTGCTCAAATGATAAAAGTGTATAAATCAAACACGCCCCAAGCCTTTTATCATCATCTTTTTTTATACCCGACTGCAGGGCAATTTTATCTGCTGTCTTAAAACCTATTGTAGGGATATCTTTTGCAATGAGGTAGGGATCATTTTGCAAAACATCCATGGCATGGGAGCCATAGATTTGAAGAATTGCCGCAGCATGGAAAACACCTGCTCCATTGTCCTGTAAAAACTGCATAACTCTTCTGGCTGCGTGATGTTTATTCCATGCATTCTCAATAAGGTTTCTTTTAGCTTTTCCAATGCCATGGATGTTTTCCAGTTTTTCAGGTTCATTCTCTATGATTTCAAGGGTAGTATCCTGAAAATGTTCTACTATTTTATCAGCAAGGGATTTACCAATTCCTTTAATCATACCGGAACCAAGATATCTTTTTATACCGGAAACTGTAGCAGGTAAAATTACCTTATAAATATCTATCTTAAACTGATCCCCATATTTTGGATGGCAGACCCATTGCCCTGAGATTTCAAGGGTTTCACCTTCAACAACCCCGGCAAGATATCCCACAATAGTTACAGGATCACTGATTCTATGAATACCAAGTTTTGCAATGGTATAGTTATTATCCTGGTTTTGATAGGTGATGCGTTCCAGGGTGCCTTTGATGGTGATCATGGGCTTTATTTACTCTGCAACGGTAAAGGCGCTGTGAAAACCCTGATTCATAATTTTTTCACTGAATCTTGAAGCATCTTTAACATTGGTGAACCTGCCTATTCTTACCCTGTAAAAAGTTCCTCTATAGTCTTTGTACATTACAACATGGGCGTTTTTATAGGTTTTAGACAATTTGGATTTATAATTTAAAGCATTGGCTTTGACTTTAAAGGCTCCTACCTGAACCGTAAAATTGCCTTTCCAATAATTCACAGGTCTGAATGAAACAGGTTTTTTTGTTTTCTTGGAATATGATGTGGCTTGTCCCAGGGCTGTTATTTTTACCCTTGCTGTTCCAGGACCAACTATGCCGATACGCTTTGCCCCGGTATAGGAAAGATCAATAATCCTTCCCCGGATAAAGGGACCTCTATCATTGATCCTGACAACTATTTTCCTGTTGTTTTCAAGATTATGAACACTTACCCAGGTGTTAACGGGCAGAGTTTTATGGGCAGCTGTCATGGCATACATATTATAGGTTTCGCCATTGGATGTTTTTCTGCCGTGAAATTTTTTCCCATACCATGATGCATATCCTGTCTGGGAAAATCCACCTGCACTTGCAATGGGAGTATATTTAACTCCTCGTATTTTATAGGGCTTCTGGGTTCCGGTTTTTTCACCAGATGAGTGGGAAGGAGCTTTATAAGTTGATACTTTTCCAGGAGGAATATGACCTCTGCCATATTGCGCATCAAGAGCGCTTGAACATCCAAAAGAGGTCAATATCAACAATATCAGGATATACTTAATTTGGCAGGCTGTTACACAATACCAATCTTCGCAATTTCTGGGCTGGAACGTTTTCAAAAATCTCACAATCATATCAGTCAAGGGCCAGTTCCAGGACATTTTGCATTTTTTCCATAAAGTGAAATTCAATGGAATCTTTTATATACTCTGGAACATCTTCCATATCTTTTTGGTTCCACAGGGGCAGAAGAATTGTCCTGATACCTGCTCTATGTGCTGCAATAACTTTTTCCTTGACGCCTCCAACGGGAAGGATTTCACCCCTTAGAGTTATTTCACCTGACATTGCCAGGCGTTTTTTTACACGTCTGCCTGTCATAATGGAAACAAGACAGGTTAACATTGCCACTCCGGCAGAGGGTCCATCTTTAGGGATAGCTCCTTCAGGTACATGGATATGAAGGTCATGCTCCTTAAAAAAAGAGTCACTAATGTTAAATTTCTCAGCATTGGCTCTTATATAACTTAAGGCTGTGCTTGCAGACTCCTTCATGACATCGCCAAGCTGCCCTGTCAGGGTAAGTCCCTGCCTGCCGGTCATTGCCACAGCCTCAATAAAGAGGATCTCTCCTCCATGGGGTGTCCATGCAAGACCTATCACAACCCCGGGTTTGTTAATCCCTAAAGCCATATCCGGCCTATTGGGTGCAGGGCCTAAAATCGGATGCAGATCATTTTGCCGCACAACAAAATTTTGCACTTTGCCTTCGGCAATTTGACTTGCAACACCCCTGCAAACTGAGCCAATTTCTCTTTCAAGGTTCCGCAGGCCAGACTCCTTTGTATATCCTGAAATAATTTTTTTAACTGCACCCTGTGTAAATTTTATCTGGGTCGATTTAAGACCATTTGCATGCCTTTGCCTTGGAATAAGATACCGGGTGGCAATTTTCAATTTTTCAATTTCAGTATAACCATTTAATTCAAGAACTTCCATCCTGTCCCTCAAGGGTGCCGGAATAGTATGAAGTACATTTGCCGTGGTTAAAAAAATTATATCGGAAAGATCAAAGGCAACATCAAGATAGTGATCTGAAAAGGAAAAATTCTGCTCTGGATCAAGGACTTCAAGAAGAGCTGAAGAAGGATCTCCTTGATAGGATGAACTCACCTTGTCAATTTCATCAAGCATGAATACAGGATTTTTTGTGCCGGCTTTTCTTAAATTCTGAATAATTCTTCCGGGCAGAGCGCCCACATAGGTTCTTCTATGACCTCTTATTTCAGCTTCATCACGAACTCCTCCAAGGGCAATTCTGACAAATTTTCGTCCAAGGGCTCTTGCAATGGATCTGCCAAGGGATGTCTTTCCTGTTCCAGGAGGCCCGGTAAAACAGAGTATGGGTCCTTTGGAATCATTTTTTAATTTCCGAACAGCAAGGTATTCAAGAACTCTTTTTTTGGGTTTTTCAAGACCATAATGGTCATTATTTAATATCTTTCTTGCCCTTTTAATATCAAGCTTGTCCTTTGAGCTTTTATTCCATGGCAGTGATGTCAACCAGTCAAGATAGCTTGAGGCGACAACGTATTCAGAAGAAGAGGGATGCATCCTTGCCAGACGTTGCAATTCACGCTCAGCCTCTTTTTTAGCTTCATCGGGAAGCCCCTTTTTTTTAATCTTGGTACGGTATTCTTTTATCTCAACTCGTTCTTCATCTGTATCTCCAAGTTCTTCTCTTATGGCTTTAAGCTGCTGGCGAAGATAATATTCCCTTTGGCGCTTATCCATACCCTCTTTAACCTGGGACTGAATTTTTGAACCCATTTCAAGAATTTCCAATTGATCATTGGCAAGGCGGGTTACTTTTTTCAGGCGTTTATTAACATCAAGCAGTTCTATTACTTTCTGTTTTTCAATGACAGGGGCATTAATGGTGGATGCTACCATATCTGCAAGAACATTGGGTTCCTGCAATGTTTTGATCATGTGTCCCATCTCTGCAGGAAGGCCTGGAGACAAATCTATGATTTTTTGATATTGTTTAATAATATTGGCCATTAAAGCCCTGTTTTCCTTGTTCCGCCCGGCATTTTTACTTTCCAGAACATTAATTTGTGCCTGCATATAATGCTTATTTTTCAAGAATTTTTTAACCCGGAAACGATTCATGCCCTGGATTAAGAGCTGGGCTTTATCATCCTCCATTTTAGACATTTTTAAAATAGTAGCTATGGTACCGACCCGATGTAAATCATCTGCTGTATGCCTTGAATCAATGTCAGACCTCTTGGATAAAAGCAGCCCAAGCATTCTATTGCCGGCCATGGCTTCATCAATCAATTCTATTGCTTCTTTTTGAATCAATACCAGGGGCAATACCATTTTAGGGAAAAGGTTGGTATCAACAATGGGAAGGATGGGAAGGATATCGGGGATCTTGTCTAAAGAATTATTGGTTGAGGGATGTTTGAGGTCATCCATTATATACTGGTTCCTTTTGGGGTTCCTTTTGGAATCTATAACTTAAATAAAATCTATGGCAACATGGTCTTTACTCTTGATATTTTTCCTTAATAATTTTTCCAGAGAGAGCTCGAGAAATCCATCTGAAAACTGGGCTGATACCTTTGAAACATCAATCACGCTTGGCAGATATAAAACCCGTTCAAACTGCCCGAATTGAATTTCAGCAAGCCTATATGTTGCTGTCCTGTCAGGGTGGTGGCTGTTTCTTATGCCTGTTATTTTTACAGCTTTATTACTTACTTCAATTATAATATCTTCTTTTTTAACGCCTGAGATTGCTGCCTGGATTATTATTTTGGTCCTTGTTTCAAAAATATCCATCTGGGGCTTCCAGAGTCGTTTTGAAAAACAAAACATGGGGTTGACAGCTTGAAACATCTCTTCAAAAGATTTTTCTTCTGCTGCGTGTCTTTCAAGGTTGTCCCCAAACCGAATTTCTATATGCTTCATATAAAACTCCTGATGATACTATTAAATCAGATCATCTGATATTCAGCCATAATACCATTTGACATGGAAATTGTAAAGTTTATTTAAATTATACCTAGATATCAGCCATAAAGAATTTTATAGAACCCGCTCCAGCATATTACCTTGCGCCGGTTGGATGGACATTGCAGCCAAAGATACACAATGCTCTTGTAAGGCATTCACACTTCCATAGGCAGATGCAGCAAATTAGTAAATGCTCATTGTAAAAATAAATTTTTCATGTTTTATCAAGGATTTTTCTAAGTGCATAGGCAAATTCATACAGGGAAAAGGGTTTTCGAATAAATCCCTGGCATCCCTGGTTGAGCAGGGCTTCTATCTTGTTGTCAACTGCATATCCTGTGGAAATCAATATTTTAGAATCTTTCCTGATCTTTTTAATCTCTGCAAAAGCTTGTGTTCCACTCATTTCAGGCATGATCAGGTCTAGAACTATCAAAGAAATTTCATCTTTGTGAATTTTAAATATTTCAATGGCCTCAAGACCATTGCGTGCGATAAGGGGAGTATATCCCAATTTTTCTAAAAAATTTTTCCCAATATTTATAATTTCACTCTCATCATCCACCAGCAATATGGTTTCAAAACCTCTCTGCATCTGTTTCACATCATGGGAGTTTTCAATTATTTCCTGCACTTCAACCTTGTCCGATGCGGGTAAACAGACATGAAAGCTTGCACCATGACCTTTATTACTCTCCACAAGAATAAAACCATCATGATTTTTTACAATGCCATACACTGTTGATAATCCAAGTCCCCTGCCTTTTTGATCATGGGTGGTTTTTGTGGAAAAAAACGGATCAAAAACTTTTCTCTGGATTTCACTATCCATGCCAATGCCGGTATCTTTTATTGTCAATTTAATATATTTACCAGGACGAACCTCAAAAGGGTATTTATGATCTTTTTCAATATAAATATTTTGTGTTGTTACAAATATTTCACCCTGCTCAGGCATGGCCTGGGAAGCATTTATCAAAAGGTTCACCAACACCTGTTCAAGCTGTGTTTGATCTGCATCAACACAATATAATTGTTTATCGTAGGATTCATGCACAATAATATCTTTTCTTGTGGGTGCAAAAATATTTAAAGCAAGGGGAATTAATTCATTAAGATTTAAAACAGAAATCTGATATTTCCCTCCCCTTGCAAATCCCAGCAAACGCTTTGTAAGATCTGCAGCTGTTTTAACAAGACGCTCTATCTGATTTGTATGGGATTTAGCTTTTTCAACATCGCTTATATCAATCTGCATCAAGGAGAGATGCCCCTGGATGCCCATTAGAATATTGTTAAAGTCATGGGATACTCCACCGGCCAGCACCCCTATTGCTTCCATTTTCTGGGATTGATGAAGTTGGATTTGAAGGGTTTTAAGCTCGGAAATATCAGTGATAACAAAAATCATTCCCTTTGAAGGATCCTGCTTATTGAGTTGCGAAGCCCTGATCCTGCAATTGAGTATTTTACCATCCTTTTTCACCAGCCTTGTCTCAACAAGACCTGTTCCATATTGTTTAACTTTTGGATATAAATCTCTTCCAACCCTTGCATATTCTCTCTGATCAGCATAAAAAATTCTGGTATCTTTGTTGATTAAAAATTCCCGGTCATATCCAAGCATTGAGCAAAAGGCATCATTGATCCATTCAATAATCCTGCCCTTTATGATTCCAATCCCGGCAGGTGTTGAATCCAATACAGCTTTCATATCCTTAGGGTTTAAATCAAGGTTATCCATATCAGAGGGCTGTAACAAATCTGCCTGGACACGGGTTAGAACTTTAGATTGCTCCCGTGATAGTTTTTCAACTCTATTCTCAGAAATTTCCATTTAATATCTTTTTTGACGACTTGTGTTTGAGCGAAAACCTGACAATTTGTTCAAGTACAAGGCGGAAAAAAAATTTAACCACAGACATACAAATAGTATTTCGAGGATTAATTTTTTTTACCAACGCCGCAATTGGGCAAATTAGCAGATTTTCGGCTGGCACTAATTTGACTGCTTCTTTTCTTATTGTTAAGTATAGCAAATTTTAAAAAAAAATAAAGACAATAAATGAATGAATGTTAAAAAAAATACCCAATTATGGCTTAAATACTTTCCCGCCTTGACAAGCGGCCTGTTTTTAGCCCTGTCTTTTCCTGATGCCAATATTTCCTGTCTTGCTTTTATAGCCTTAACTCCCTTGCTTGTATCCATACAATCCATGACAGATAAAGAATCTTTTTATGCTGGATTTATAACAGGAATGTCTTATTTTTTAACCCTGATTTACTGGATAGTACCAACTATTCATGTATATGGCGGACTCAATATAATCCTTGCCAGTTGCGTGTTGATCCTTTTATGCCTCTATCTTGCCCTCTATCCTGCAATTTTCACCTTTGCCCTTAAAAAATTCGACCAAACTATTAACTCATACTATATACCTATATTGGCAGCATTATTGTGGGTCGGCCTTGAATATATCAGAACCTATGCATTTACAGGTTTTTCATGGGGCGCGCTGGGTTACAGCCAGTTTAGAAATATTAATCTGATCCAGATTTCTGATTTAACAGGAGTGTATGGAGTCTCGTTTCTCATAGTTCTTGTCAATGCTTCTCTGGCTCTTTTCTGGATTAATTACCGCCATGTGGCAGATCTGGATAGTCATGACACAATAAATCTAAGGCCACATAAAAAAAATAAGACCAATAATAACTTGTTCTTACATATAAAATCAAAAAAACAATATATTATACCGGCTTTTTATACTATTCTCCTGGTTGGCTCTGCCTATGTCTATGGCGGCCGGCAAATCAATCTTATTGATTCTCAAATCAAAAAAGCCCAAAAAACAAAAATCACCATTATCCAGGGTAATATTAAACAGGATTTAAAATGGAGTGATGAATTTAAACTTAAGACAGTTGAAAAATATATTCAGCTTTCCAAAAGCCAGATTAAAAACCAGCCTGATCTTGTTATATGGCCTGAAACAGCTCTGCCATTTTATTATGGCCTGGAACAGGTATTATCAAACCAGGTGAATCAATGTATTCAATTATCAAAAACCAATTTTCTTGTTGGAAGTCCAGCCTTTGAACAGGATGGGAAAAATATAAAATTTTATAACAGAACCTATATGTTAGACAAGTTTGCCAATATTAAAGGGATATGGGATAAACATCATCTCATACCCTTTGGCGAATATGTACCTTTTGGCAATTACTTGAATTTCCTTGGTAAAATCACAGCCCAGGCAGGAAATTTCTCTCCTGGAGAACAGTCATTTATCCCCCTTGAATTCAATGCTAATACTCTGGAAGAGACGCTTGACCTGCAGGTCTCACCAAACCAGAAAAACGCACCTGACCTGAAGGTCACACGTAAAACAGGAGTTCTCATCTGTTTTGAAATCCTGTTCCCTTCCATTGCTTCAGAGTTTGTAAAAAATGGGGCTGATTTACTTACCACAATCACAAACGATGCCTGGTTTGGCTACAGTTCTGCTGCCATGCAGCATTTTTCCATTGCAGTATTTCGGGCGGTTGAAAATCACAGAACCATGGCCAGAGCTGCAAACACCGGAATTTCAGGGTTTATTGATCCAAAGGGCAAAATCACGACAACAACGCCTCTGTTCACAGATAAGGCAGTCACCAGCCAGGTTTCTGTTTTAACCAGCATCAGTTTTTACACAAAGTATGGTGATGTCTTTGCCATGGGTTCGATTCTTGCAATTCTTGCAATTTATATGGTTTTCGTGTTAAAAAGAGTAAAAAACCATCCTCACAGGAGAAAATAAAATGAGTATAGAATTAAAACAGGATATCCAGACCATATATTCCACTGTAGACAAACTCAAGGAGTATCTTTGACCTGCCGGTAAAACAGAGACGTTTTCGTGAACTTGAACATATTATTTCCCAAAAAGATTTCTGGAATGATGCTGAAAAAGCTGCCACTCTTTTAAAAGAGAGAACATATATTTCAAATCTTATTGAAACATGGGAAAATATTTATAATGACATTGAAGATGCTGAAATTCTTCTTGAGCTTGCCCTTGAAGAGTCAGATAAAGAAAGCGTTAATGAAGTTGCAGATATTTTATCCCAGCTTGGGAAAAGAATAAAAAAATTTTCAATCCAGATTACCCTTGACGGAGAAGATGATACAAGGGATGCCCTTGTTTCCATTAATGCCGGAGCAGGAGGAACAGACTCCCAGGACTGGGCTGAAATGCTTTTTCGCATGTACACGAGATGGATTGATAAAAAAGGTTATAAATTAAAGATTATTGATTACCAGCCCGGAGATGAAGCTGGGATTAAAGGTGCGACCCTTAGCGTTTCAGGGGAAAACTGCTATGGGTTTATGAAGGTTGAATCTGGTGTCCACCGCCTTGTAAGAATATCTCCCTATAATGCAAGCGGTAAACGACATACCTCTTTTGCATCTGTCTTTGTCTATCCTGAAATCAAAGATGAAATTAAAATCGACATTGATGAATCAGACCTGAGAATTGATGTTTACAGGGCAAGCGGAGCAGGAGGACAGCATGTTAACAAAACCAGCTCTGCCGTCAGAATAACCCATCTTCCCACGGGAGTGGTGGCGCAAAGCCAGCAGGAATCTTCACAGCACCGTAATAAGGATATAGCCCTTAAAGTTTTAAAATCAAGACTTTATCAGATTGAAAAGGACAAACAGGATCAAAAGATGCAGACCCTCCATGATGGCAAAGATGATATTGCCTGGGGTTCCCAGATAAGATCATATGTTCTACATCCCTATCGAATGGTTAAAGATCATCGAACAGATATTGAAATAGGCGATGTGGACAGAGTGCTCAACGGTGATCTTGATCAATTCATTGAAGGAGTATTACTGTCGTAACAAACACTATGGAAACTGATAATAAACATGAAATTCTTGCAGAGATACGCCAGTGTATTCCTGTTCTTGAAAAAATTGTAAACAATTCTGAATTGCTGGCATATTTGCCGGAATTAGAACGACTTGCTCTTATTACTGCTGCGGGAAAAATCTCCCGCCCTGATAAAGCAGAGATAAAAAAACGAAACAAGGATAAAAGAGAACAAAAACGCAAAGCCATTGTAAAGAAAGAGCGCAGGATGAGAGCTGCCACAGGAATTCGCAAGGCGCGGGAAACTAAGATTTTTACGGCACCCCAGCAGATTACAATTAATAATTCTCAACCTTGTAAAATCAACAATACATCATATTTGGAAACTCCGCGCAATTGTTATGTATGCAAAGCTGAATTTACACAGCTGCATCATTTTTATGATACCATGTGCCCGGAATGTGCCCAATTTAATTATGAAAAACGTTTCCAGACAGCTTCTTTAAATGGCCAGGTGGTGTTAATAACAGGCTCACGCCTGAAAATAGGTTACCAGGCAACATTAATAATGCTAAAAGCCGGGGCAAAGGTAATTGCCACCACAAGATTTCCTAAGGATTCAGCCCTGCGTTTTGCCAAAGAGCCTGATTTTAGTGACTGGGGTCACAGACTTCAGATTTTCGGGCTGGATCTGCGCCACACCCCAAGCGTTGAACTTTTTACAGATTATATAAAACAGACCTATAAGCGCCTGGATATTCTCATCAATAACGCAGCCCAGACCGTGCGCCGTCCTCCTGGATTTTATGCCCACCTTATGGACAGTGAAATAAAACCAATGGAACAATTGCCAATTAAGGTTCAAAGCCTTCTTGGCCAATATCAGACCTGTGTTACACAATTAGAATCCAGCCTGAATCTGAATCATGCTCAAAGCCAGAATCTCGGAAAAGAAAAAGCCTTGCCTGTAACATGGAATGGCACAGCTCCGGGAGTGGGATTACGCATGTCAGCAAAATTATCCCAGATTCCCTACTCCTATGATAACGCCCTTGAAGCGCCAAAAATTTTTCCTGTACAAAAGCTTGATGCTGATTTGCAGCAGGTGGATCTTAGAAAAACAAATTCATGGCGACTGCGGCTGGGTGAAATCCAGACATCTGAAATGCTGGAAATTCAACTTGTCAATTCTGTGGCTCCTTTTGTGCTGTGCAACAGGCTTGCAGAGTTGATGAAAGAAAACCAGACAGGACAAAAACATATCGTCAATGTTTCAGCCATGGAGGGCAAATTCCTGCGATTTAAAAAAGGCAGCCGCCATCCACATACCAATATGGCAAAAGCTTCTTTAAATATGCTGACCCACACAGCAGCAAGTGATCTTGCCAAATATGGTATTTTCATGAACAGTGTTGATACAGGATGGGTAACAGATGAAGATCCTGCAATCCTTGCCAAGCGCAAGCAGGACTGCCATGATTTCCAGCCCCCTCTGGATATTGTGGATGGAGCAGCAAGGATCTGTGACCCTTTTTTCCATGGGATCCTGTCAGGAAAGCACTGGTGCGGCAAATTTTTAAAGGATTATTTTCCCATTGACTGGTAATTGTTGATATTAAAAACTAAGCAAACCCTTGTGCCAGATTGCTTTTTAAGGTAAAGTTTAAAATATTATATCCTCAAAAGGGAAATACAAATGAAAATTTTACAGCTTTTTATTGCAATAATGCTGCTCCTTTTTAGTTTATCATCTGCCCATGCAGCAGGGAGTGTAAAAGTTGCTGCAATTTTTGCAAAAACAGGTAAAACAGCCTTATATACTACCTCTGTAATAAATGGCATACGGTTTGCAATCAAAGAATTGAATCTACAGGGGGGGGTTCTGGGGAAACAGCTGGAATTACTTGAATTTGACAATCAAAGCAGCGCTCTTGGTTCTAAAATAGCAGCAAAAAAAGCAGTTCAATCTAAAGCTGTTATAGTTTTCGGTGCACACTGGAGTTCCCATTCTCTTGCCATGGCTCCAGTTTTACAGGCAGCAAAAATTCCCATGATGTCTCCAACTTCAACCAACCCTGAAGTTACACTGGTCGGGGATTATATCTTTCGTATATGTTTTATTGATTCTTTTCAAGGAAGGGTCATGGCAAAATTTGCAATTCAGGATATGAAAGCAAAGACTGCATGTGTATTGATCAATGCCAATAGTAAATACAGTGAGGGGCTGGCACAATATTTTATTAAAAACTATCAAAGTCAGGGCGGAAAAATTTTGTTTAAAGAGTATTATCTGGACAAAACAGCAGACTTTTCTCTTTTATTGAAAAAAATTAAAACATTTCAACCAAAAATAATATTTCTGCCCGGCAGGTCAAAAGATTCCGGTTTGATCATGAAACAAGCCAGAAACAATGGAATATCAACCATATTCCTTGGTGGAGATGGCTGGAGTGATGATTTGTATAAAACCACCGGCAATATAATTGAAGGCAATTTTTTTTCAAAGCACTGGCATAGAGACAGCGCCAGTACAAAAAGCCGGGAATTTGTTGAAAAATACAAAATTCACTTCACCAGATTGATCTCAGAGAATGCCCTCGCATATGACAGCATCTCCCTCTTTGCAGATGCTGTTCTCCGGGCAGGTTCCTTTGACCCTGCTAAAATACGAAATGCCATTGCTAAAACTCAAAACTTCCAGGGTGTAACAGGTTATATAACATTCAATAAAAATGGAGACCCCATAAAACCTGCTGTAATTCTTAAATTTGCCAAGGGAACTTCATTATATGTTAAAACCATAAATCCATAGGAAAATTATGAATCATCAATTTTATCTAATTGTAACAATATAGCTCTTTATACTGGTAAATACATGGGATTAAAATTAAGACATAGGATCAACGGAGCAATTATTATTACTTTTCTTGTGATTGCAATTGTTTTTACTGCAATTCAACTGCCCTTCCAGAAAAGCCGATTGCAAACTGCCGTCAACAGTATAGAAATATTATTACAAACACTGGTGGAACGGGATATGGAACAACTTGCCAATGAAATTTTTGATGCCCGTATAAATGCCATTGGTCTGCGTTTAGAGCAGATGAAAAAAGTCAAAGGCATTCTTTCCATTGCTGTGTTTGATAATTCAGGGAAACTGATGATTTCAAAGGGCTCCGAGTTTACACATCAAAGGATAGACTCAAAAGAGTTTGAAAAGTTCAAACAGCATTCCAGGATTCAAAAAAACCAATACCATAATCAGGCAGCCATGCTTTTTGCCGAGAAAATTAGTTTTCTTGGAGAAAATCTTGGTTTTATCATTATCTATTACTCGTTAAAAGAGGTAAACCAAAATCAGAGATTATCTTTTTTGATATTTGCATCTCTTTTGTTCTCTATCTTACTTGTGATGTTAATTGTACTTAATCTGCTTTTGTCAAAAGCAATTTTAAATCCAATCATGTATTTGCGTGATGCCGCTAAGGTTATTGCAAAGGGAAACCTGGAACAAAAGATCAACCTGCCCAGAAAAGATGAAATTGGCAGTCTTGCAGCAAGCTTCATGGAGATGCAGGAATCCATTAAGCATACAATTTCCTCCTTAAGAGAAGAAAACACTGAGCGTAAAAGAGTGGAAAGTGCATTGCGCGAAAGTGAAGATAAGTTTTCAAAATCTTTTTATTTAAGTCCCGATGCAATAGCCATCACTTCCAGGAAAGATGGAGTATTTATTGATGTGAATCAAAGCTATGTCGATCTGCTTGGATATGAAAGAGATGAATTGATTGGCAGAACAATCATGGAATTTGGTATCTGGAATAATTCCAGCGATAGGAAAAGAATGCTCAACAAATTAGAAAAAACCGGTCGCCTTCAAGCTTTTGAAGCAGCAGGCAAACGAAAATCAGGCAGGGGCTTGACCGTTGAAATATCATCTGAAATCATAGAACTCAATGGCAAAAAATGTCTAATTGCCATACTTCGTGATATTTCCGGCCGGAAAAAAACCCAGGAGATAATGGTACAAAGTGAAAAAATGCTTTCAGTTGGCGGACTTGCCGCAGGAATGGCACATGAAATTAACAACCCCCTTGCAGGTGTGATGCAGAGTGCCAATGTCATGGAAAACCGCCTTAGTAAGAACACGAATATTCCAGCCAATGAGAAAGCAGCCAAGGCGGCAGGCACCTCAATGGAAGCTATTCACAGCTTTATGGACGCAAGGGACATCCCAAGGATGTTGGAAACCATCAGGAATTCAGGTGAGCGTATGGCAAAAATTGTGGAAAATATGCTCAGCTTTGCACGGAGGAGTGAAGCTGATATCTCTTCCTATGATATGACAGAACTTCTTGATAAAACTCTGGAACTTGCAGGCACTGATTATGATCTTAAAAACCAGTATGACTTTAAAAGGATTAAGATTAAAAAAGAGTATGAAGATAAACTGCCCAAAGTGACATGTGAAAGTTCCAAAATCCAGCAGGTATTGCTCAATATTCTAAAAAACGGTGCCCATGCCATGCAGGAAAATATGGAAAACAATAAAGATAACCTGAAGGTCACACGTAAAAAATTATGCTTTGTGCTGCGCCTCAAATTTGAAGCAGATCCCAACATGGTACGCATTGAAATTGAGGATAATGGCCCTGGCATGGATGAAAAGACAAGCAAACGCATTTTTGAACCTTTTTTCACCACAAAGCCTGTTGGAGTTGGCACAGGTCTTGGTTTGAGTGTATCTTATTTTATTATTGCAGAAAACCATCAGGGTTTAATCAGTGTTAAATCAACCCTGGGGCTTGGTACTACATTTATCATTCAATTGCCGGTTGATGGCTGTGAGTAAAACATGATTGTTCCAGATTTTCACGAGGGCAAGACAGTTAAAAAGATTGAACCTGAACCAAATTAATTATTAATTATTCGCGAAAAGGCTCAGGATCAATGGAAAATCGTTTCATGATCTGCTGCAGGGCCTGGCGATCCATATTGCATTGTTTGGCAGCCTGGGTAATATTTCCATTTGCCTTGCTAAGTTTGCCACCAATATAATCATGATTAAATTGGTAAAGTAATTTTTCCTTTGCAGTTTTATATGGCAATGAACCAAGATTATCGCTATACAGTCCTTGAGATTTGGTCTTTTCCTTTTTTGAATCTTTTAATGGAATATCAGACAGAACAATATTTATCTCTTTTGAATACAAAATTCCCTGGACAATAGTATTTTCAAGTTCCCTTACATTGCCGGGCCATGGCTGTTTCATCAAAAAATCCATGACTTCTTCAGAAATTACTTTAGGCTTTTTATTTAATTTCTTGCAATGCTTTAAAACCAAATGCCTGGCAAGAATCGGGATATCGGTAATTCTGTCTCTTAAAGGAGGCAGCTCAATGGGAAGAACATTGAGCCTGTAAAAAAAATCCTGCCTGAATTCATGATCAGCAATTTTCTGTTCAAGATCTGAGTTGGTGGATGCAATAATACGAACATCCACTTTTTGAACTTTTGTATCGCCAAGGGGTTTTATCTCCTTTTCCTGTAAAACCCTTAGTAATTTGGTCTGAATAGATGTTCCGATATCGCCTATTTCATCAAGAAAAATTGTTCCTTTATCAGCTTCCTGGAACAATCCTTGTTTATCATGGGAGGCATTGGTAAAAGCTCCTTTTTTATATCCAAACAATTCGCTTTCCAATATATATTCAGGAATAGTCGGACAATTAACCGGGATAAAGGATTTATCTTTACGAGGGCTCAACGCATGTATGGATCTCGCTGTCAGGTCTTTTCCTGTGCCTGATTCCCCTGTTATCAATACAGTTATATCGCTTGAAGCCACCATCTTGATTTGATCAAACACCTTTTGCATGGGTTCACTTTTACCGATCAAATCAAATGACCCGGGGCCATTTTTTTTTAACAGACGCCTATTTTCCCTTAACAGCAGACTTCTTTCAAGGGCTTTTTGAATTTTAAAAATAATCTCATTCTGCTCAAACGGTTTTGGAATAAAATCATATGCACCTTTTTTAATTGCCTTAACAGCAGATTCTATATTACCAAATGCTGTCAGCATGACCACGGTCAAATCAGGGTATTTAGAGTGCATATATTCAAGCAGTTCAAAGCCGTCCATACCAGGCATTTTTATATCACAGATTACCAGGTCAAATTCTTCCTGCTCAAGAATAGACATGGCCATTTTTGCTGAAAATACTGCAGCAACTTTACAATTCAGTTCAGGTTCCAGAGTTCTTTGCAAAAGTCTTGTCATATCTTTTTCATCATCAACTGCAAGTATCCTGGCTTTCATTTTTCTCTCCTAGACAAAACCTTTTATGATTCTTGTACAGCACAAGGCAGTTTTATTGTAAAAATTGTTCCCTTGCCTTTTGCGCTTTCAACACTGATATTTCCCTGGTGACGTTTTATAATACCATATCCCACAGAAAGTCCAAGACCTGTTCCCTGGCCAACAGGTTTGGTTGTAAAAAAAGGGTCAAAAATCTTGGACAGATTCTTTTGTTCAATGCCTTTCCCATCATCTCTGACCAGAATCTGAATCTTTCCCGCCTCTGTTTTTTTTGTGGAAATAGTAACATTTCCTTTTCCATCAACAGCATGGCTGGCATTAATCAAAAGATTTATCATAACCTGGGCAAGTTCCTGTTCATTGCCCAGAACATTAAGCCCCTCTTTTGTATACGGATTAAATATCAATTTAACATTACGGAAATCTGAATTATTGGATAAAAATTTGATTACACCATCCACTACTCTGTTAATATC
>CAZYDL010000019.1:0-7353 GCA_964646305.1 uncultured Desulfobacula sp.
TTTCCACTATATCTGAAGCTGAATCTGCAGCCTGCCCGGAATATTCAAAATTTTCTCCGTACTCTTTTTGACTTGTCTGGTCATGGTTGGCATCAAGATTAAAACGATTAATTTTTTTGACAAATAGAAATAAAAAAACAACAAAGATAAAATTAATAATAAAAAGGATTGCAATCCAAAATTCTATTGAAAACGATTCTGTCATATGGTTGTATCCAGCAGCCTTCCTGGAGCATCGGGATCCAGGTCAAGTTCCTCTTGTTTTCTCTTTTTTTTTGCTTCTGCCAATAGTTTTTTTCTTCTTAATGCCTCTTTCTCTTTTTTTGCTTTAAGTTTTTCTGACTCCTCTGTTCCCTGAACTGTAGTGCCCTGTGCCAGTTCATTGGCCTGCTGCTGTGCTGCTGCCTGTTCCGGCGATGGTTTAGCAGCATTGCTCTGATGTATCAACTCCTGGGCAGTCCCGGACTGTTGGATAACAATATTATGTCCAGGTACAGTGGTCATTATTAAAACCTCACTAACTTGCCTTAAAAGATTTAAAACTCACCCTATTAATATAAGTTCCGGGTAATACTTTTTTTAAGCTTGTTTCAACTTTCCATAAGATATCTGCCTCTGTAATCTCATCTCGTTTTCCTGAAGCAAGACTCTTATTTATGGAGTCGTAAATTAAATCCCGATAAAATGATAAATTATTTTGGATTTCATGATAAGCTCTTTGATCTGAATAATCAATTGAGATATCTACAGTGACATAGGCCATATCCTTTGACTGGTCAGATGCAAGTATAACAAAATTTTCCAACACCACATTTCCTGGTTGATTTTGATTTTCCTGCCTTTTAAGGCTAATATCCACTGTCTCTACGACAATTTCCCTTGATCCTTCAACAGCATATTGCTGCATATTATCCTGGAGCTTATCTGGATCACCAGAGAAAAAGAAAAAATATACTGCCGGAACAATTATGCCCATGGCAATCAATCCAGAGGCGCAGGCAATTACAAGTTTTGATTTATACCATTTGGTCTTTGCTGCGGTTTCAGATTCAGCATCTGCCACTTCTTCATTGTCATCATCTTCAAGCACAACCTGATCTTCATCATCTCCTTGAAAATCTTCATCTTCATCTTCATCCAATGTGGCTTCATCATCTAAATCATCTTCCATGTAATCATCAGACTCTTCATCCATTAAATCACCAAGAACATCTTCATCTTCCTGGTCTGCTGCCATTAAAAGGGTATCAATATCATCCTGGGAAATTAGAAGATCGTCATCATCCTCATAATCTTCATCATCGTCGGTGTCAAGCAAGAGTGCATCAATTTCTTCCTGGGCAACATCTTCACCTTCCCCATCCATATCAAATATAGTGTCATCTGGATCGTCAGCCGGTTCATCTTCTGACACGATTGGGTCTTCTGAATCCGGGATTGGTTCTTCATCTAGAATGACTGGTTCTGGAGCAGATTCAGCTTCCGGCTCTGGCTCAGGCTCAGGCTCACTGCCAAAATTTTTAATCAAGTCATCTATTGTATCCTGGGTAACAAGGCATTCTGTGACATCCACAGCTTCAGACTCTTCAATAATATAATTATCTTTGACTGTTGTTTCCACAGGCATGGACTCTTCTGATTTCTCTTCAACTATTTCCTCTTCCTTGTCAGTTGCCCCAGGCTCATCTTCAAGATCAGAGTCTAAATTTTCTTTATCCGACTCATTGTTACTGGATGTATTTTCACTGTTTTTGTCAGCCAAAGAATCTTTATTATCCTCTGTTTCCTGACTTATCAGGCTGCTTATATCATCCTGGGAAATCATCTCAAGTTCTTCGTTGTCATCTGATGAAGATGACTCATCATCAGATGCATTGGCATTCATCATCTTATCAATATCGTCCTGGGACAATTCTCCTGCATCCTCCTCCGGCGCAGTCTCTTGTACATCTTCCTTTTCTAAAGCTTCTGGTTCTTCGTCTGATTCTTCATCTGGTTCAACTGAATTCATAAGAGAGTCAATGTCATCCTGGGAGATCAATTCCATGTCATCGTCATCGTCATCATCTAAGTCATCATCAGAATCTGACATATTGGCATTCATCATTGTGTCAATATCATCTTGAGAAAGCTCTCCTGCGTCTTCTTTTGATTCCTCTTCCAGGCCAGGTGTATTGGTATTCATTAGAGTGTCAATATCCTCCTGGGAGAGTTCACCAAGTTCTTCAACATCGCCGGAATCATTTGATTCTGAATTTGAGGCAAGTTTTCCTTCTGCATCTTCAATGGAAGAAGACTCTAAAAGTTTATCAATATCGCCCTGGGATATTAAACTATCTTCTTCATTATTTGGATCAGACATTTGACAACCTCTTTTGTTTCAATCAATCATTAAAATAATCTTGAAGCCTTACCTTCAATTTTACAAGGATCGCTGTATGGATCTGGCATATACGCGACTCTGTCAAAGAGAGAACTTCACCTATCTCTTTTAATGTCAATTCATCATAATAATACAAAGACACCACCAATTGTTCTTTTTTACTCAAGAGTTTAATGGTTTGTGCCAGAACAAATTTAAATTCTTCTTTGTCAAAACAGACAGCAGGATTATCTTCTCCTTTAATGGAAGCCTGGAATCTTGTTTTTGAATATGTATCGTTTTTCTTTGATTTTATGAATTCATCAAGGCTTAAAACAGATGCACCATGAATGCTTGTAAGCATATCATAATAGCTTTCCAGAGTTACACCAAGCTCTTTGCATATTTCTTCATCAATGGCAGCACAGCCTTTTCTCTCTTCAATTGCCTTGACTGCTTTGGTAATATCCTGAATTTTTTTTCTCATGGATCGTGAATAGGGATCCATGCTTCTGAGTTCATCAAGGATTGCGCCTTTAATCCTGTACTGGGCATAGGTTTTAAGGCTGACATCTTTTGAATGGTCAAATTTATCCACTGCATCAATAAGCCCAAGGGATCCTGCTGAAACCAATTCATCAAAAAAAACAGTGGGAGGAAGGCGCATGGCAAATCTTGCAGCAATATGCTTTACAAGATAGGAGTATTCAATAATGGAGTTTTCACGCCATGATTCCCACTCCTCTTTATTTGCCCAGCTTCTGCCTTTCATGGGTTTTGATAAAATATCCTTATTTTTTTAACCTTGCAACATGGTGGTTAGTCTGCTGCCTGAAATACCTTGTTCATAAAAAATGTTAAGCTTCCATTTTCATTAGTCCTTGCAGGCGTATTCACAAGGTTTAAAGAAATATCTTTAATGGCTTTAGCCGCCACTGAATCAGGAAAACTATCCATGACAAGTCCTCTTTTTTGAACTGCTGTCTGTAATTTCCTGTCAAAAGGGATATATCCTGTATATTCCAATACAACATTATTCAGGTATTTATCAAGCGCTGCACTTAAACTTGCATAGACATTTTTCGCCTGAGCTTCTGAATCCACCATATTAACAATCAATTTAAAATATCTTGTTCCATAATCCCCTGATAAAACTTTTATCATTGCATAGGCATCGGTAATGGATGTTGGCTCTCTTGTTGCAATAACAATACACTCATCACAGGCAGAATTAAAATATAATACATTTGACGAAATTCCAGCGCCAGTGTCAACAAAAATAATATCAGCCTGGTCAGACAGAGTTTCAAACTCACTTAAAAGGTTAAGTTTTTCACCTTCGCCAAGTTGAGTTAGATCAGCAAATCCAGAACCTCCAGGGAGAATCTTGATACCATGATCTGAAGTTACCATGACCTGGTTCAAGGTTTTTTGAGCAGTGATAATATGCCGGATACTATATTCAGGCCTTAAATTAAAAATAATGTCAATATTGGCAAGTCCCACATCAGCATCAATTATAACCACTCTTTTACCCATACGGCTTAAGGCAACAGCCATGTTACCCACAAGATTGGTTTTACCAACACCTCCCTTACCACTGGTAACTGCAATCACCCTTGGAAAATTATTTGATGCCATATTTACCTTTCTCCTTGAAAGTGCCCGGTTTTTAACGGCTTTATGAAGACCTTGTGCCTGATTCAATATATTACCTCAATTATTTAAACATGTCGTCCATTGCCCAGAATTATCTTGAGTAGCTTTCCTCTATCCGGAACAATCAAATCCTCAGGGACTCTTTGACCATTGGTTACTAAAGAAACAGGCAGTTTAATATCAATTACCTGATCCATTATTTTACCGCATCTTTTTGTTTCATCAATCTTGGTAAACACAAGAGTATCAGGATTAAAGGCACAAAAAGCTGCAGCCGCATCTTTCATAATAGTAGATTCAGAGGTAACACTCAAGACCAAATGAGTAGAAATAGCAAAATCCGTCTGAATTAATTTCAATATTTCATCAATTTTCACTTTATCAAAGTGGCTGTGCCCTGCCGTATCTATCAATACCATGTCCATTGATTTCATCCTGTCCAAAGCACAGGAGAGATCTTGAGAGCTGAATGCAGGCACACACAACAATCCCATGATGGAGGCATAAGCTTTTAGCTGTTCAAATGCACCAACTCGATAATTATCAATGGAAATCAAGCCTATCTTCATTTTTCTTTCAAAGGTCAATAGAGCTGCAAGTTTTGCAATGGTTGTTGTTTTGCCAACTCCTGTCGGGCCCACAAAAGCTGCCACATGGGGCACACCTGAGCTGTTGTCTCTATTAAAAAAATCTTTTGTATGAATTTGATTAAGACATTGCTTCATTACATATTTTTTTAAAGATTTAATCTTTGACCCTTTGCCATCATCTTTATCCATGAATGAGCTTGCTTTTTGTATAATGGAGCCTGCCCTTGCTTCACTCACACCAGCCCGCAAAAGAGAGGCCAGGATACCAACGGATTCAAAATGGTTGCAAACCATATTTTTCATCCCGTTTCCAAAACCAGCAATGGAAATCATATCCTTGATATCAGCAATATCATCTTTGATGGACTCAGTCAGCTCTTTTTGATTAATTGCCGGGCCTGCTTTTTCATGTATAGGTTTCACATCTGAATATTCTGGAACAGATGCTTCAACCTCAAACATTGTTCTTGCATTTTTTGAATAAGGTCCAATGGATTTTGGTGCAATTTGCCGGGTATTTAGAATCATGGCATCAGATCCAAGCTCCTGTTTAATATTTGCAATGGCTAATTGAATATTTTCAGCTCTATAGATTCTCTTGTTCATTTATTAAACTTACCTTTCCACTTGCCTGTAAATTAATATCATCCACTATTTCTGCATGGGATACAACCATGACTGTGGGTAGAGTTGGTTCAATGAGTTTCCTGACATGACGGCGCAGGCTCGGAGATGTCATGATAACAGGTTGTGCATTAAGAGCAACCTGTTTTTCCACCTCTTTTGAGACTGCCTGAACCATTTTTTCCACCAAACCTGGATCAAGGGTCAAATATGATCCATGCTCAGTATGTTTTATATTTTTGGTTAATATCTCTTCTATATCTCTATCAAGGGTTGTTACCTGCAATACTTTTCCTTCCTGAAGATATGGAGCAAGCATGCCTTTTGCCAATCTCTGCCTTACATATTCAGTTAAAAGGTCTGGATCTTTGCCCATGGGTGCAAAATCAGCCAGAGTTTCTACAATGGTAAGCATATCCCGTATGGACATTCTCTCTCTTAATAAATTTTGAAGTACTTTTTGCGTAACACCAAGACTTAAAAGATTTGGCACCAGTTCTTCCACAGCTTTTGGGTTAGATTTGGCAAGGTTATCCAATAGATGTTGAACATCCTGCCTTCCAAGAAGATCATGGGCATTATTTCTAACAATTTCAGTCAAGTGGGTTGCAATGACAGTTGAATTATCCACAACTGTATATCCTGCAAATTTTGCTTCCTCTTCACGATCCATGGGAATCCATTTTGCCGGCAGGTTAAAAGCAGGTTCTGTGGTGTCTATACCTTCAATATCCTGGGCTGTTCCTCCAGGGTCCATGGCAAGATAATGATTCACCATAAGCTCTGTACCGGCAGCTTCAACTCCTTTTATCATAAGCCTGTATTGGGCAGGGTTCAAATTTAAATTATCCCGGATATGAATTGGAGGAATGATAATTCCCATTTCAGTGGCAAATTGTCTTCTGATTGCCCTGATTCTGCCAAGCAGTGTGCCGTCCTGCTGTTTATCCACAAGGGGGATCAATCCATATCCAACCTCAAGTTCTATGGTATCAAGATTTAAAAGATGATCAACATCTTCAGGGGCACCTGCTGCCTCCTCTTCTACCTGGGCCTCTTCATCTGCACGTTTCTCTTCTTCACTCTCTTCTTCCTGTCTTAAAAAATACCATGCCAGAGTTCCTAAAACCAGCCCAAGTGTCATGAACGGTATGGAGGGAAGACCAGGTATCAGCCCCATGCAGAAGATAATTACAGAACCTATAAAAACCGGAGTTGAGCTTGAGAGAAGATGTTTAGCAAACTCCTGCCCCATTTTCATATTAGAACCGGATCTTGAGACAAGAAGACCTGCTGCCGCTGAAATCAAAAGGGCTGGAATCTGTGATACAAGACCATCTCCAACAGTTAAAAGAGTATAGTTTGACAAAGCTTCCATCATTTCCATGCCCTGTTGAAGCACTCCAATAACAAAACCTCCAACTATATTGATAAGGGTTATTACAATACCTGCAATTGCATCTCCCCTGACAAATTTTGAAGCACCATCCATGGCACCGTGAAACTCTGATTCCCTGGCAATGGCGGCACGTCTTTCCCCTGCCTCTATCTCATCTATCATTCCTGCATTAAGATCAGCATCAATTGCCATCTGTTTTCCGGGCATGGCATCAAGGGTAAATCTTGCAGCAACTTCTGCTATTCTGCCTGCACCTTTGGTAATAACCATGAAATTAATCAAAACAAGAATAAGGAAAATAACCAGGCCAACAACATAGTTTCCACCCACAACAAAGCTTCCAAAAGATTGAATTATAGATCCTGCTGCTTGCGGGCCTTCATTGCCGTGTAAAAGGATCAGCCTTGTGGATGCAACATTTAAAGAGAGACGAAACAGTGTCAACACAAGCAAAAGTGATGGAAAAATAGCAAATTCCAAAGGTCTTGTTGTGTACATGGTGGTAATCAATACAACAATGGCAAAGGAGATATTCAATGCAAGAAAAAAATCAAGGACTATGGGATGCAAAGGCAGGATCATGGCCATTAGAATACCAATAAAGGCTACAACCATCAGTATATCTGAAGATTCTCTTTTTATTCCTGCAATAAACCCTGTTTCAGCTACTGCCATTTAAACTCCATTTTTTTATATAAAAGCCATTGTCAAACCGATTA
>CAZYDL010000019.1:7453-21081 GCA_964646305.1 uncultured Desulfobacula sp.
GACTTTCATGTTATGTGCGTGGCCTCCATGTTATAAGATCTGCCCCATGGCAGTTAAAGTCTTTGACACAAACCGCCAATTTATTGTCGTGCATCTACAACTTCTTTCCCTTTAATTTATAGACATAAGCCAGTACTTCCGCTACTGCCTGGTATAATTCACTTGGAACATGATCACCTATATCTACACTACTATACAAATTTCGAGCCAATTGTTTATCTTCAACAAGGGGAATATCATTTTCCCTTGCTATTCTTCTTATATTTTCTGCAACAGGGCCAGCTCCTTTTGCAAGCACAACAGGAGCATCCATCTGATCACTGTCATATTTTATAGCAATTGCAAGACGGGTCGGGTTTGTGACAATAACATCAGCTTCGGGCACATCAGCCATCATTCTTTTTCTGGCAGCTTCATGCTGGAGTTGCCTGATCCTGGATTTCACCATTGGATCACCCTCTGTCTGTTTTGTTTCATCCTTGACTTCTTTTTTTGTCATTTTTTGTTCATCAAGAAATTTCCACCTCTGATAGGCATAATCTAACACAGCAACAACCAGCATGATTAAACACACTTTTATAAAAATCCAGAAAGAGATTTTAAGGATAAACAGAAGAATATATCCAATACTATGATCATACAATTTTGATATCTCTGTAAGTTCGCTTTTAATGGCATAATAGGCCACCATTGAAATAACACCAACTTTTAACAGGGTTTTTACAAATTCAACCACAGCCCTTGAGGAAAATTTTTGTTTAAATCCATTAATGGGGTCAAGTTTGGAAAACTTTGGTTCAATAGCTTTCCATGAAATCACAAATCCCACCTGGGCAACATTTGCAAGCAGGGCAATTATCAAAATTGGGATAACAACAGGAATTAAGGTGAAAATAATCTTCTGGATATGGTATGCAAGCAGCCTGACAACTTCAATATCCGTCAATAAAGGGATCGTTGTAAAATTGAAATTAAAATGAAATACAGAAAGCAGATTATTATACATATGAAATGCAGAAGCATACAAAGCACTGACTCCTGCAATGAGAACAAAAACAGAAGGGATCTCTATACTTTTTGCAACCTGCCCTTCTTCCCTTGCTTTGGAAAGCTTGCGCGACGTCGGATCTTCGGTTTTCTCTCCACCACTTTCCGGATCTTCAGCCATACTATTCTTTCCTTATCTAAAAATAATTTTTTTATACTTTTTCATATTTATTGCCTGGACAAACTTGTGGCTTTTGGTAGGGTACTAATTAAACCAGTCATGCTCCGGCCACACCAGCTCCACCAATATAAAAAAGGAAATACATCAATAATTCCTTAAACTCCAGAACATAGCTTCTTGTTACAATAATAATAATTTGAAGAGAAAGGCCAAAAAGAGCCAAACCTGCAACAATTTTCAGGGGGAATGCCACGATCATTACGTTCATCTGGGGTGAAAATTTTGAAACCAGCCCAAATCCAACACTGACAAATACGAGTGAAGCAATCACAGGAGCCCCGATTTTGATTGCCACTAAAAATAGCTGGGATCCCAACTCTATAAATTTTGCCATTATGGCATCATGCATCATAAAAAACCCCATGGGGACAAGTTGAAAACTGTCAATCATTGCCATAAACATAATATGATGACCATTTAACAAAAGGAAAACAAGAACACACACCCAATACCCAAGTTGATCCATAATGGACACATTGGCCCCTGTCTGGGGATCAACAACATTGATCATTGCAAATCCCATCTGAAATCCTATTACCTGTCCTGCAAGCTGAACCGAAGCAAAAAACATTCTTAAACACAGGCCAAGGGTCAATCCAATCAATGCCTCGGCTGTAATGAGCAGTCCTGTTCCAACAACACTCATGGGAAATCTTGAAAGGTCAATGTCAACCACTGAATACAACAACAGGGAGGTAACAAGGGCAAAACCCATTTTCAGTGTGCTGGGAAAAACCCTTGAAGAGAAGAGAGGGAACATAAACAGCAGGATGCTCACTCGTATTAAAACAAGCATATAAGTTCTAAACTGCACAGGATCAATGACATTCAGGATATCCATGCCTTTTTATCTCCTACCTGATATACATGGGAATATTTTCCAATATATTTACAGTAAAGGTGGTCAGTTTATCCAACATCCAGGGTGCCGCAAATAAAAGCCCGAGAAAAACTGCAATAATTTTTGGAACAAAGGTCAGGGTCATCTCCTGAATTTGAGTAACAGCCTGGAACACACTTATAATCAACCCTGCTATCAATCCTAATCCAAGCATGGGCATGGAAAGCGAAATAGTCAGTATTATGGCCTGCTTTGCAAATTCAACAACAAATTCAGGGGTCATTTCTATACTCCAAAACTTTTTAATAAAGAGCTTGAAATAAGATGCCATCCATCAACAAGCACAAATAACATCAGCTTAAACGGTAAAGAAATCATAATAGGAGGCAGCATCATCATACCCATGGCAAGGAGCACTGAAGCCACCACCATATCTATTACAAGAAAGGGGATATATAAAACAAAGCCTATAATAAAAGCTGTTTTAAGCTCACTTATAACATAGGCCGGGATAAGAACCAGCAGAGATACATCATTCCGTGTTTCAGGTTTTTTCATATCAGCGCCCTTTACAAAAAGAGCAAGATCACTCTCCCTGGTATTAAGGAGCATAAATTTTCTAATGGGCTGCTGGGCCTGTTCAAAGGCAATGTCATATGTAATTTGTTTTTCAAGATATGGATTCAAAGAGTCATGATAAATTTCTTGTGCCACAGGTTTGATAATAAAAAAAGTCATGAACAGCGCCAGGCCAACAAGCACCTGATTTGGAGGGCTTGTCTGGGTGCCCATGGCCTGTCTTAAAAAATGGAAAACAACAATGAGCCTTGTAAAGGGTGTCATTAGAATCAAGATAGCCGGAGCCAGAGCAAGAATTGTTAAAAGAGCTATAATTTCAAGGACAACAGCTACTTCTTCAGGAGTTGTGGCTGTTTCCACATTTAACTGCAAAGAGGGAATAGGAAAGGTTATGGCAAAAGCTGTGGCACTAATGCACATTAATAAAAAACAGACAAGGAGGGTTATTTTAATCTTCATCAGACTTCCTCTTTTTGATTTGCCAAATTTCTGTCTGCCTGGTTTTTATTTGACAGGGGTTTACCAAGTTTGCCAGATAAAAAGTCTTTAAAGTTTAAGGGTGCCCCACTGCCCTGGCTTGAAAAATCCATATCCGTGTCAATGGAAGATATTTTTGAAATATTATTGGGGGTAACACCTATGAGGATGGTATCACCGAGAACATTGAGCAATACAAGTTTTTCTTTTGGTGAAAGGTGGTGCATTGAAAGGACTTTAATAAAATCTTTCCCCCCTTTAACACCTTTTGCCGTGGAAAATTTTCTAATTAAATAAAAGACAAGAATAACTACAGCCAGAACCAGAAACAACATGGAAAAAGTTTTAATAAAGGCAAACCAGATGTCTGAAGATGTATTCATGCTTCTGCTGCCAGGGATTTAACCCTGTCAATTGGTGTGATAACATCTGTAAGCCTGACACCGAATTTTTCATTTACCACAACCACTTCTCCTCTGGCAATCAACTTATGATTGATATAAACTTCCAGGGATTCTCCAGCAAGTTTATTTAACTCAATAATTGAACCCTGCCCCAGTTGAAGGAGATCATTGACAAGCATTTTTGTCTTTCCAAGTTCCACAGAAAGCTCAAGGGGTATATCAAGGATAAAATCAAGATCCATCTCTCCTTGTTCCTGGTCTTCTGCTCCACTGTCTTGATCTTCTGTTCCTTCGGCATCTGCCCCATTCTCTTCATTTTCTGTTTTTTCGTTTTCGTCAGCCATTTTTTTCTCTCAATTTTATTTTGCAGTTAATTCTCACAATCTGTTATTATTTTATCTTGTACTTTAAATGCCTGAAACCCCCGCTGAACACCTGCATATCCTGTCAGTTTTTCAAACCCGTCAACATAACACATCAACGGCTCACTTGCAGGGTTATCCAATTGGATAACATCTCCTTTTTGCATATAAATCAGTCTTTCACCGGTTATTTCAGCTCTGCCCAATTGAATTTGCATCTCAATAGTGGAATTTAATATCACATCTTTAATTACCCTGCGCCAGTTTGTATCAATCTCTTCGGTCTCAGCCTGGACACCTGAGGATAATTTTTTTCTTAAGGGTTCAATCATGGAATAAGGATAGCACACAACCAGATTCCCGGCAGATTGTTCAAGCTCAATTTCAAATCGAGTGACAATAACAAGATCTGTTGGCAAAACAATAGCTGTAAACTGGGGATTCATTTCTGATCTGGTCAATGTGATCTGGACAGTTTCAATGGGTGCCCAGGAAGCCTGGATATTATCAAGGACTGCCACAACAGCTTTTTTAATCATCACTTCTTCAATGGTTGTAAATTCCCGCCCTTCCACTCTGGCCTTGCCCAAAGCTTCACCACCAAAAAAAGTATCTATTAAATTATAGACAAGCTGACTCTCAAAAACAATCAAACCATGTCCACGCAAAGGTTCCATACGAAATACATGGAGACTTGTGGGAACTGGCAGGCTTCTTACAAATTCAGAAAATTTCAATGTATCAAAAGGGTTGGCACTGACATCCACATTGGTTTGAAGCATGGAAGAGAGAGTAGCCCGAACCTCCCTTGAAAGTCTTTCATTGATAACATCAAATGTGGGCATTCTTGCCCGTACAATCTGGTCCTGGCTGGTAAAGTCATATGCAACAATACCTTCAACAGGCTCAGGTTTTTCAACATCTTTTTCAGTTTCTACTTCACCTGAATCCAATCCGTCTAATAAACTGTCAACTTCGTCTTGTGATAATATTTCACTCATAGTTTGATCACTGCATTATAAAGTATGTAAAATAAATATTTCTAACCATTAATTTTGGAAAGATTGAATTAATACGCTTAAGCAGATTATATTTAAGAAGGAGCTTGCCCTCAGGATTCCTCAATTCAAGCCAGGTCATTTCCCGTATCTGACCTGCGATAATTTCTCTAATCCTGTCTTCCATGGTAAAAATCTGTTTTCTATATCTTTGATCTGTCAATTCAAGGGACAAACGCATGGAAATCAGGCCCATGCTTGAGTTTGATTTAAGAGGGATACGTTCAAAGAGTTCAAGCTCAACAATATCCTCAAAAATAATCTCCTGCCCCTGGGGGACTGTTTTTTCAAGCATTTTTTCTGCAACAATTCTGGTTTGTTCTTCTTCTGGACTTGCTTTTATAAAAAAGAACCAGGCACCCGCACCAAGACCTATTAATAAGACAAAAGATACAGCAATAATAATGATTGATTTTTTTGATTTGAAAATCTTTTTAAAGCTTCTGGTTATTTTTTCTACCAGGACTGTCTTTGCAGATGCTTTTTCAGGTTCTTCCAAATCATTTTCTACACTCTCTTTTGCCACAATTGCTCCTGATTACAAATTATAAAATATTTACTATTGGATTAAATAATATTGTTCCATACAATTATTCCATATTGTTACTCCATAAATACTCTATGGATAGAATAGCAATCCTTGTGCCAAAAGTATTATATTACGCGTGATTCAAAATGGCACAGCCAGGAAGAAGTCTTTTAAAGATAAGTATAAATATACTCTGCACAATTTGCAAAGTATTTTTATGGTCAAAAATGTTTTAAAATTATAAAAGATTTTTGTGGAATCAATGTCAACCACAATGGTGAAACGTCAGAATAATGACAGAGGTATGGGGTGTGATGTGAACGAAACAAACAGAACATGGATTATGGGGTGTGGGAAGTGAAAACTGATGAGTACAGCCCTCACCACTCACACCTTGTTACTTATACCAGATTACCTTTTCATTTGAATAACCGTCTGCATCATATCATCAACAGTAGTAATGGTTTTTGAATTAGCCTGAAACCCTCTTTGATTAACGATCATGGCAACAAATTCTTCAGCAATATCAACATTGGACATCTCAAGAGAGTTGGGAGCAAGAGTTCCAAGACCGTTTTCACCCGGCTTATTGGTAATGGCACTGCCGCTGTCCCGGGTTTCGCGGAATAGATTGCCGCCTTCATTTTTAAGGCCAAAATTATTTAAAAATTTTGCAAGACCTATGCGAAATAGAGGAATCAACTGCCCATTGGAATAAATCCCTGTGAGAATACCATCCGATGCCACATCAACTCCCTGAAGATCGCCGGCAGCATATCCGTCAGCATCCTGAAAAATAGTTGAAGATGCTTTTGAATATTGGGTTGTTGATAATGAATCATTCACAAAATTTATCCCGTCATATCTGCTTCCAATATTAAATTTAATATCAGTCTCGGTTGTTCCGAACTGACCACCGAGAAAATCAGTGGTAAATTCAAAATATCCGGTTCTTTTAATATCATCCTTGGTAATTTCTGTCCAGGCAGTGGAACCGAGTATATCAAAATCAATGGCACTTCTGTCATTAAATGGATGGGTGCTTGGTCCATATTTCAAAGGTGTATCAAATAAAAATACAATATCATCTTTATCATCTTCATTGCCTGAGCCGTCAAGATCAATCACAGCTTGGGTCTGGTCCCCTTTAAGAGTGGCATTAAGATACTCTGCAGGCGGCACATGAGGATCGATATCATAGGAAAACACATCATTAGCAGCAGCACCTACAGCACTGATTGCAAATGTTAAATCTGGTGTTAAATCAGTATCAAAATCTACTTCAACGTCGTGTGCTCCCGCCGGTGCTCCCACAGTCGTTATTGTTGCATTCGGGTATTCTTCCGGAGGAGTGGGATCAATATTAAATGTAATGGTTTGACCACCAACCGCAGTAAGTGGTGAACTAAAAGAGTATCGCATTGTTGTTGCTGTTCCTGCTGCTGTTGCATCATCAATATCAAATTCAACCTGCGAACTGTTACTTGTAGCAGCGTTAACATTCGCCGTAATATTGCCGCCACCTGCATTAGCCCATACAGCTCCATCCCATGTTAACGTAATAGTTGACACAGCCGGGCCTGCAATAGCCGAAGCTATAGCTCCCTGGGTTCCAACCGTACCCACAATACTCAGTACAGGGTCATTAACAGGAACAAATGTAAAAGTCTCATTGGCAAAATCAGCAGTTTTTAAAGGCATATTCCAGTCCCAGCCACTTATAGCATCATATCGTAAATTGACATCATCGGATATCATGGTAAGATCTGTTGCATTGTTAACAGTACTTGTAACTGCGGCTCCCCCGGCAAGAGGAGTAGTCACTCCAGTGACAAGAAGGCCGGCATTGTCTGCTGTAACAGGATTACTCCAATACCACTGACCATCATTATTAGCGCCTGCATCCGGAACCCAGACAATACCGAGATCGGCTGAATCTTCATCCATAACTCCAGGATTATTTATTTGAAGAGTTGTATTATCATTTGCAGCATCACCGGTATAGGTGGTTCCTTCAATACTCTGAATATGAAGATCATTTTTATCATTTATATCAAACCCAATGGAATCCAATGCAACAGCAGGTTGTGCAAATTGAATTCTTAAATCTGGATCAATATCAGCAGCATCATCCGGATCCAATGTAATATTAAGTCTCTGGCTGTCAGAATAGACAATTTTTGCATTTGGATAATTAGCTGGCAAATCTGCTGAATCAATAATTGTATCATTATTTAAATCTGTAAAATTCCATGAAGTACCATCAAAATCAAAACTGAATCCATAACCATCATTTGGCATGGAATCATAATCAACAATCTCATATTCAACGTCATCAACAGTATTGACTCCATTGGCTTGAAAATTCCCGATACGACCTGTAAATTTACTCATGGTTAAATCAAGGATATCACCAGAACTCTGTGAAAACTGTATGGTTCCTCTTGCCAGAAGACCCTTGGAATCGGTATTTTGTACAAGGTTACGATTATCTTCATCAGGATTGCTGGTAATAATATATTCCCACTCTGTTCCTGATTTTTTATCATAAAAAATTGATATGTCATGGGTACTTCCAAGGGCATCATAGGCTTTGATCACTGTTTGATACTCGTAATTTCCAGCACCGATATAAGTGGTTTCACTGGAGTCCCAGATATTAGAAAGAACAACTGCCTTTGAATTAGCATCTGCATCAAGATTTGTAATGGCAATGATCTCTTCACTTTTTTTAGGAGGACTTGTAAACTCTTTAAGTATAAGATCTGTAATGGAACCTATGTCATCTCCGGTGTCCTCATCAAGATTCCATCCCTGAACAATATAACCTTCAGGGTTTATAAGGCTTCCTGATTTATCAAAATAAAAATTACCTGCCCTTGTATAAAAAGTATTTTCAGAATTTGCCTGACGCATGACAAAAAAACCATCACCGCCAATGGAAATATCTGTTGTGTTACCTGTGGATTCAAATGATCCTTGAGAAAAATTCTGTGATACATCACCCACAGCCATCCCACGCCCCATTTGAGATGTGCCAGCCTGGGTTGCCACACTTTCGTACAGGGTATCGGCAAAAGTTGCACGCCCTTTTTTAAATCCAATGGTATTTAAATTGGCAATATTATTACCCACAACCTGCAGGGCATTTCCCATATTTTTCAGACCACTGGTACCTGTAAAAAGAGAACTGGATAATGACATAATTTTTACTCCTGTTTATTAAAACTCAACTTTGTTAACTGTTTATATATAAAAGAACTATCTATCAATTTGAATTCTTTCAAGTTTTGGCTCTGCCCTTCAGGGTATTGTGTGGTGGACAACCAGATCCGCCACATGGCGGTTATTAAAAATTATTTGAAACATCTTAATTAATCCCTGTAATGGCTGACAAAGAGATCAATCTTCCACTATCATCAAGGACAAGATATTGACTTCCATTCATATATTTAATACCTGAAACTTCCTCTGACACAGGGGTTTTTGCATAACCTGCTTCGCTATTGATTGTATAATAGTAAAGACCATCTGATACCTGATATCCAGAGTCTGAAACCCCATTCCATTGCACACTATTTTCTCCTCCAGAAGTATCATCAGGTGTCAATGCAATGGTTCTTACAGCTTCTCCCGAGGCATTATATATCTTTAAAGTTACGCTTTGTGCAGAATCCAGATTAAAGGATAAATCATCACCAAACACTGCCCCATCTTCAACCAACACAAGTGGAGAGTTGGAGCTGATTGTTTTTCCAAGATAATTTAAAACTGACTGGGAAGAGTCTGAGCCATTGTCATTATAAATATCCTGCACTGCTGTCAAAGATTTTGGATCAAGAAGAACTCCTTGAACAACAAGATAGGGTTTATCATTATTATATGTAATACCCTCAACTTTTCCTGTTACTGATGAAGGGATCTTATTATATCCATACCCGGTATTTGCAAGTACTGTATATTTATATGACCCGTCCTCAACAGCCTTGCCGCCATTGTCAGTGCCATCCCATGCAATAATATGAGATCCGGAATTCTGCTGCCCTTCATATAGAGTTTTTATGGTTTTTCCCTGGGTATCTGTGACGGTTATCATGACTTCTGCAGGCTGGCCAAGGTTATAAAAACCTCCTGAAACCGAACCTTCAGCAATATTCATTACATCCACATTACCTGTAACCTGTTTGCCTATATACCCTACAATATCATCTTCTGAATTCTCAGAATATGCCTTTGCAAGGCCCTCCATGGAATCATTCAGGTTAATAAGCTGCTCCAATTGTGAAAACTGGGCAAGCTGGGCTGAAAAATCACTGCCCTCCATTGGATTCAATGGATCCTGATTTTGAAGCTGGGCAACAAGCATTGTTAAAAAAGAATCCCTGCCAAGGGCATCATCTTTCTCTGCTTTTTCCGGCTCACTTGATTGATAGGAACCTGTGATATTGTCAAGTGAACTATTTCCCGTGGATATAATTGTCATAACTATTATTCCTTTATGCTACTAAATGCATGGAGCCGGTCTGCTCTAAAACACTTAAGAGACCATTGGGCTCATTTATATTTTCTTTTGTTATAGAATCTGCTAAAAATTTCTCCCGGTTTTTATTACGCTTGCTGAAATTTCCGGCCTGGTTCTTTGCATCTGCCATGGATTGCCTGAAATCACTGCTCATATCAACTTCAAACCGTTCAAGGTTAACACCTGAATTTGATAAGACAGTGCGAAGTTCATTTACACTTGATGTTAAAATCTCTCTTGCTGCACTATTTTCAGTGATAACATTGATTTTGATATTACTTCCGGTATTATCTATGGTAATTAAAAGCCGTCCAAGCTCTGGAGGTTTTAATTGAATCCTCAAGCTGCTTTCACCCTGATTAACTGCCTGTACAAGGTTCTTACTTACCTGCCGGGTCACAAAATTTGGTAAATTTTTAAACGAAGCTTTTGTTTTTAAAATATTTAACTCCGGCTGGGTGTCACCGGTTTTTGTATTAAAAGAAGCCATTTGGTTTTTATCTAAAATTTTTGTCCCTTCAAGTTTATCTTGTTTAAAAGACTCTTTGCCATCCAATGCCTGATCTTTTGTCACAAGGAGACTGCTTTTCTTTCCATCCAGCATGGATTCTACCTCTTTAAGCCCATGTTGTATTGCAGTATCTAATTTGTACTTGGGATTTTTATGATCAAGTGAAAATAAACCATTTTTACCCATTTTGTCATCTTCTGGTGCAATGAGTTGATTTTTAAACTGATTTTTTATTTGCCCTTCGGAAAATTCAAAAACTTGAGTTTTGCTCTCTGAATTTTTAATTTTCAAGCCTTTTAATAAAGCCTCAAGAGTATCCAGAGATTTTTCATTCCCCATATTTTTTCTATCCACAAGGCTTGCCTGGGGCGTAATATCATGCTGTTGTGCCTTTTTCCCCCGTATTTTTTCAAGGGAATCAACCAGATCAGTTAAAGTGAAAGAAGAGTCTTTAGAATATTGGTTTTCAATGCCCAGCTGTTTTAACAACATCCTGAAATTTTCATCATTGTCCTGAATTTTATATTGATTACCATTATAAAATGATTCTTTTTGCAAACCTTGAAGCTTGGAAATGATAAAATCAAAATCTAATCCTTTTTCACCTCTCTCTGCCAGGGTTAATATCTCATTAATTTTCTCATGTGGAATTTTTAACGAATTCATTAAAGATTCTAAATATGGAATTGTTGAGATCTCAAGGTAATTACCTGGATCTTCTTCTTGAAATAATTCAGTGTCCTTTGGAAGATCAAACAGTTTATCAAAAAGGTCATTGAGTGATATTTCGCTATTTTCAGAACCTTCTGACAATTCTGCAATCAAGGAGTTTATATCACTCTCTTTAAACCCTGCTTTCAGAAGTATTTTCTTCAATGCTTCAAGGCCCTCGCCTTCCAATGAAGCATTTTTTAAATCCTGGTTCGACAGCATTAGAAACATGTTCTGCAATTTAGATATAAAGCTTTTACCATGTTGTTTGTTTATTTTTTCTAACAGAGATTCAATATCATTCTTAAAATTATTTTTTGAAAAATCAAGTTTTGACACAAGGCTGGTTTGTTCTTCAGAACCTTCTATTTTTTTTAGTATTTTACTTAATTTTTCAGCAAACTGCTGTTTTGGAAAATATGTATCATCTTTATCAGATATAAACTCTCTGGGAATATCCTGCTGAACCATATTTGCAAAAGCACTGCTGATATCTGTAAAATTAAAATTCATAAAAATACCTGTAAATATTCCCATTATAATTTAAATTTGTTTAAAACTTCTTTTCTAAGATAAAAAGCAATGAGCATGCCATTTATACATAAAAGAAATTTTCTGCATAAATTCAATATATTATAGGATGGTATAGGGAGTAAAAGGATTCGTTATCAATTATATTTGGAATATATTTCCGGTTGTGTCTTAGTGTTACGGGAAAATTTTACCTTATCAACTATGGTTTTATAAAGTATTCCATATGCCGGCATGGGGTAAGGTGGTGCTTTGTCCTAAACTGAACCAGACATCTATGTCCGGTTCAGAGGTGAAATCGTTGGCTCTGTTTGGATTTAAAAATTTGCTATGTTTACCAGTGGAAGGGGGTTTACCTTTTGGTCGCATTTAGGTTTTGCTTACAGATTCTGATTTGCGGAACGGTTAAGCCGCCAAAGTGTTTGAGGGAAGAATGACCGAGTTTTTGGCGGTCAGTGCAGCAATTTTAGAACCTGGCTTCTGCCCTTCAGGGTATTGCAAGTTCTAACCAAGCGACCGAAAGGTAAATTTTCTGGAACGGGTCATTCAATACAAGAGCATCACCTCTTTTGCACTGCTGTAACACTTGTCTAAATCTACATATGCTCAGCGAGGGTGGTAATATAAGCAAATCGTTATTATTTTCTTTTAAATACAAGACGTTCGCTGATTTTTGCGGCCTTTTCACTATCCACAAAGGATAAAATCTCAGCAGCAGATGATTCACGCATTCTTAAAAATATTTCCTGGGCAACCTCAAGATTCATTTTATCAACAATCAGAGCTGCTTTTTTTGGTTTCATACCAGCATACATTTTTACAAGCCTGCCGATCTTTCTTTCATAGGCAGCATCTTTTTCCTGCTCTCTAAAGCTTTCTTTTTTGCTAAGAAGCGCCATGTCATCTTTGATCTGTTTTTTTAAAACCTTTAAATTTTCAAGTTTTTCATCAATCTGTTCTTCAAATATTTCAAGTTCTTTCTTTGCCTGATTAAGGTTTTCCTGTTCTTTTGCAATAAATGTTTTTTTATCTTCAAGCCCTCTCAATACAACTTTTGCAGGATCAGGACACTCTGGGCATTCAGGACAGGGAGCTTCATCACCCTCTTTTCCTTTTTTTTTGGACTCTGCTTTGGAAGATTCTTCTTTTTATCGTCTGCTGCAAAAACATTTACCGAGCCCATAAACCAAGAAAAATTTTGATTATAAAAAGAGTCAAACAGAGTAAAACAAAACAGAGCAATCACGATGGAAATTATTATTTTTTTAAATTGTTTCATTGGATATTGTCCTTGCTGTTTTTATGGATACAATCTCATCCAATTCTTTCTGCTCTATTTTGATGATTTCCTGATTATACTTTAGCTTTAATTTATCCTTGTAAAGCTCCATTGCCTTTTTATCAACACTTTTTTTCTTTAATTTAAGCAATTTTTCTTTAAGTAATTTATTTAATTGGATTTTTCTTGATTTTTCATCTTTAATACTAGTTTGGACAGAGTCAAGATAATTATGATATTGCCTGAATGTAGAAGCATTAACACCTTTAGTAACAATATTATCAATCTTATCAGCACTTAGCTCCCAGGTTTGTTTTAAATCCTTGATCTGCTTTTCACAATTTTTTACGTTCATATGGGCTTTTGCAGTATTTTGCTGGGCAATTTTTTCAAGATATTGTCTATAGTTTAGCAGCGGTTGTAATTTAAATTGAAAGCTTTTCATTGTGATTAAGCTTTACCTGTTTTTAATGCAGTTGATTTAATTTTATCTGATTTTCTCCTGCCGGAAATACCTTTTAAAGCATTTTTTAAACCCTCAACACTGGATGCCATATCTATTTTCTGGTCCATATCCTGCTTTAACAATTGATTAA
>CAZYDL010000020.1:0-2372 GCA_964646305.1 uncultured Desulfobacula sp.
CATTTTGAGTAAAATCCGCAAGATTGTATCGACGACCTGTCTCGGGTTCAGTGTGACGATAATGAGTTTTAAGGAGCTTTTCATCTTTTGGGACAAATTGCGGATTAAAAATTATGTTTTCCGATTTTGAAAATGAAAAGATACTGTCTTTGATATTTGAAAAATGGTTGCTTTGAGATTTAACAGAGCGTGATTTCTTCCATGCAATCTCAGTTATATATTTTCCAAAAACCTCATCCAAAACCAGCCGGATATAGCTATTCACCCGCCAGTCGCAATGCACATAAATACTGCCATCATCGGCTAAAAGATCCCGCATCAGCACCAGCCGTTCATAAATCATGCTGATAAAGGAATCCGCACCCTTGCCCCAGGTGTCCCGATAGGCAATCTCTTCCAACACATTTGGTTTTTTGGTCAGGGTCTCGCCGCCGATTTCAATGTCCATTGAAAAATCAGCCCCCACATCAAAGGGAGGATCAATATAAATCAGCTTGATACCACCCTGGGATTCAATCTCTTCGCGCAACGGTCCGTTTTTAAGGGAGGATAAAATCAATTTATTGTCCCCCCAGATCAACTTGTTGTTCCAGCCGGTGATCTGTCGGCCGGTCTGCTGATCAAAAATATCCATCTGCAATGCCCTGTTTTCTTCAGCTCTGGGCTCGTCCACCTGCTCAATCACCTGGAAGGGTAGAACAATATTACAGACCTCCCCGGTTTTGCCGTTCCAGACCAGTTCAACTTCTTTCTTATCCTCAAACAGCAAAAAACGGTACTTTTCCGGTAAAGGTTTACCCGCCTCAAGATGGCGGTTAATATCCCTTATCTCATTGTCATTCAGCTTCATTTTCTTCCTTTTTTCGGGGCTTTATTCCGCTGCTTCTTCTTTTTAGGTTTATCATCAGCAATCAGTTCAAATTTTTTACCGTGCTTTTTGATAATGTCATTCCTTAAATCTTCAAGTTTGTCTTTTGGGCATCCAAATGCAAGGACAGAATACGCCCAATCCCGTTTTCGGATCATGTCACGGTCAAGTTTACCTGCGCAATCTTCACACAGGCCCAAATCATTAACCGGTAAAAACATATCACAGCCCTGGCATTCAGATTTATACTGTGAAAAAGCGCTGTCCATATTATCAATATCTTCGAAAAACTCATTCATACGTTTTTAACCCTACGGCAAAAAAAACACTATAGTTTAAAATCGTCAGGAAATTGAAAACCGGAAATATCCGATCGTTTGTCTGGAGATTCAACCGGAGTGGATGATTTTAAACAACACTTTTTATATTTTTTTCCACTGCCACAGGGGCAGGGATCGTTTCTGCCTATCTTCCGGTCTGTTGCGATCTGTGGCGGTGAGTAATGTTTCCTGCGGCAATTTAAATAGATCTTTTTTAATTTCTCATGGCGTGTTTGAAGCTGTTTGTAAAAGTTGGGATGTTGTGCTTCAATAGTGGATTGAATCTCTTCTAAAGGGATTGGAGGAGGAAAGTCCTCCACCATGTCCCAGTTTCTTTTTGCATATTTTAATCGAAAGGCACACCAAGGATCAGCCTTCATTGCATCTTCCCCGGCAGGTACTAAATCCAGGGTTGAGTCCGTGCATTTACACTTTGGCTGCAGACAGAACTGATCAACTATCAGGTACTTTTCTTCCTTTATGGTGACTATAATCTGGTCACCATACGGCAAAATACCATTATAAGCATACATCAACCCGTTCATTTCGACTTCATCATAGTCAAAATAGCCCTCTATTTCATTGATGTCCGCCGCTTCGGTAATCTTATTTTTATAGGCAAACTGCCTGGTTTCCAGGTATTTGAAATCATCATTTCCAAGCTGGGACAAAAGCAGGTTTCCAAAAGCCTTATCCTCAGGCGGCAATTTTTTTTGGGGTGACGTCTGCAGTCTTCTCCTGCCCAGATCAATTTCCACTCTGTGGCAAAGTTTGGGCAGGCTCTCACAGTTCTGACCCGGCATGAAGGTTAGGTCAATGTCTATGGTCATGCAGGTGCAAGTCGGATTGGGACAAGCGGAAAAGATACACTTATAATTTTGTTTATTGCCGTCTTCCATAAGGTAAAGGCACTCTTTACCGGTATTTTTGTCTTTAAAAAATAACATATGTCCTTTACTCGTTTTCTTTCAATTTTAAAAATCAGACAATTCTGTAATATCAGGTTTCATGGCAGATTTAAATAACTCAGTGCGATTTATCCGATTATCATCCCATCATCACGAATTTATTCATTTTTAACAAGTAGATGAGCGGTTGTCCGCATATCTTGCATTTAAATTAAATTTAATTGACAAATTTTTAATTTTGTTTTACTTTTCTAACCGCATATCATTCAAATTTGG
>CAZYDL010000020.1:2382-21071 GCA_964646305.1 uncultured Desulfobacula sp.
TGATCGGAAGATATCATGATGAAAAAAATACCTCAAGAATTTTTAAAACTTTTTGATACTCAATTAATAAAAAACAGTGTGCCATCAAAGAAACATTCTTTTTGCCGGAAATGGTTGCGTTATTATATTGATTTCTGCTTCAAATATGGTCATGGTTCAAAAAAACCAGATAGCCTGCCTCTTTTCATAAATAAACTGGGGGAGAAAAAACAATCTCGGCAGCAGCAAAAACAGGCATATGATTCAATACTGATTTATTACTCTATGTTTGATATTTTTCCTGACTGGCCTCAAAATTCATGGTCTGGTAATAGGACTAAAAAAGAGGCATCAGGTGTTAGAGAAGAAAAAATTTTTTATAATGCAGGTGAAGGTTCTATTAAGGACGTCTGGCAATCTGTTTATACCAGGTTGAGTGATGAGATCAAGGTTCGGCATTACTCGCCAAAAACATTAAAAGCTTATAGTATGTGGGTTAGAAAGTTTCAGGGTTTTGTGGAAGGAAAAGTTCTTGGCCTATTATCTACCGATGATGTTAAACGGTTTTTAACTTATCTGGCGGTTGAACAGAAATGTTCTGCATCAGCTCAAAATCAGGCTTTTAATGCTCTTTTATTCTTTTTCAGAAATATTTTGAAAAAAGAGTTTGGAAAAATAGATGGTGTAGTCAGGGCAAAAAGGAAACCCTATATTCCTGTTGTGTTGTCCCGCCAGGAGATTAATTTAATTATCGGAAAACTTAGATACCCTTATAATCTTATCGTCAAGTTACTTTATGGTTGTGGATTGAGATTGTCTGAATGTATGACTGTCAGAATGAATAATCTGAATTTTGATGCTCACATTTTAACTATTCATGATGGTAAAGGCAAAAAAGATCGGTCTCTGCCGTTGCCAAAAATGATTATTCCAGATTTGCTGGCCCAGGTTGATGTGGTAAAAAAAATGCATTTGCAGGACCTGGATGATAGTTTTTCCGGAGTGTTTATATTTGATTCCATGGAAAAAAAGTCAAAATATATTGCTAAAGAATTTAACTGGCAGTGGCTTTTCCCTGCCAGGGAATTGACGTATGTTTCTGAAACAAAAGAGTATCGGCGTGCTCATCTTCATAATCGCCATGTTCAAAAGGCAATTAAATCTGTTGTAAACAGGGCACAGCTTACCAAGCGTGCAACGCCTCACACATTCCGGCACAGTTTTGCAAGTCATCTTTTGCAGGCAAATTATGATATACGCACTATTCAGCAGATGCTGGGACACAGTGATGTAAGAACTACCATGATTTATAGACAAACTGTCCCATCACAAACAAAAAAAGAGTTGAAAAGTCCTCTTGATTTTTAAAAATAGCTCCGCCCCTTTGCTTGCATTGCAGGAAGATGGAAGCAAAACGAATTATATGATATTACATAAAACAGATATTAAGGCAAATTAGCATGAAAAATATATATTTGGAGGAACAATGGAGATAGATATTCAAAAAAATGTACTTGAGGCAAATGATACCCAGGCTGATATCAACAGGGAATATTTTAAGGAGAAAAATGTTTTTGTGTTGAATATGATGTCATCTCCCGGGTCTGGCAAAACACAAACTCTGTGTAAAACTTTTGAAAAATTGATACCGGGAATCAAGGCAGGAGTAATTGTTGGAGATATATGTACTGACAATGATGCACAGCGGCTTGGAAAAACAGGTGTTCAGGCTGAGCAGATCAATACAGACAAATTTGGCGGAGACTGTCATCTTGAAGCAAATTTGATCCTTGAGTCGGCAAAAAAACTTAAAGTGGAAAATATTGATCTGCTTGTTGTGGAAAATATCGGCAACCTTGTGTGTCCTGCTGAATTTGATATAGGTGAAGACGCAAGGGCAGTAGTATTAAGTGTAACAGAGGGTGAAGATAAACCTGTAAAATATCCTTTGATGTTCCAGGTTGCAGATATGGCTATTTTAAATAAGATTGATCTGCTTCCCTATCTTGATTTTGATGTCAAACTTGTCATTGATAACATGAGAAAGGTTCATCCCAATCTACCTGTTTTTCAGCTTTCTGCAAAAACAGGAGAAGGTTTTGAACCATGGCTTGAATGGCTTAAAATAAAAGTTTGTGAAAAGACAGGGAAAAATTTTTAAAATGAGGGAAGAGATGGAAATAAAAAAAATGGCATATGCAGGTTCATGGTATCCAGGCACTGCCAGGGAGTGTGAAGCATCCATACAGGGTTTTTTAAAAGATCAGCCAAATCCATTGCAGGGTGGTAATTTTTTGGGAGGCATTGTTCCCCATGCAGGCTGGTATTATTCAGGCTCCATTGCATGCAGAGTCATTGCAAGCCTTAAGTCAGGTAAAGATTCAGATGAGAAGATTGATACAATCACTCTTTTTGGTGCCCATATGCATAAACAGTCCGAGCCTTTTATATTAACCCATGGATTTGTTGAAACTCCCTTTGGAGATATTGAAGTGGACAGGGAGTTGGCAGATAAAATATCTTCGGGTATCGGGCTTCGTAAGAGATCCCCTTTTAAATTTCCAGATGATAATACTTTAGAGCTTCAACTGCCTTTTATAAAGTATTTTTTCCCGGATGCAAAAATAGTGATTTGCGGGGTTGCTCCTTCTTTTTTTGCTTCTATTATAGGGTCAATGGTTGTGGAAGAAGCAAAGAACCTGTCAAGGAATATTAAGATTATAGGTTCCACAGATATGACACACTATGGCCCTGATTTCGGGTTTACACCTGCTGGAACCGGGGAAAAAGCAGTTAAGTGGGTAAAAGATGAAAATGATAGAAATGCCATTAAGGCCATGATGGAAATGGATGAGTCAAAGATCATTGCCCAGGGTCTGGAAAATAAAAATATGTGCTGTTCCGGAGCTGCCGCTGCCACAGCTGTAGCATGTAAAAAACTTGGTGCTGACAAAAGTATTGAACTTGACTATACTACAAGTTTTGATAAATCAGGCGGTGACAGTTTTGTGGGATATTCGGGAATTCTTTACTCCTGATCACATACTATTGTCTCCCTCTTTATATATACGGGGACAGATATCAATCTATCCCCGGCAAAGTCCGTGATTGTCAGATATTGATAAATTTTATTGCAGCTTTTATGCGTTGAACAGTTTTTTCTTTACCAAGGGCAATGAGCATCTCAAAGATACCTGGGCTTACGGTTGCTCCTGTGATGGCCACCCGTAAAGGCTGGGCAATTTTACCGAATTTGAGATCAGTCTCTTCCATTATCTGTTTAAATATGTTTTCAAGCTCATTTTGGGTATAATCTTTAATATCTTCAATATAAAGGGCTGCTTTTTGTAGCATATCCACTATATCTGAATTTAAGAATTTTTTGGCTGCTTTTTCATCATATTCAATTTCATTTCTGTAATAAAATTGGGCTGCCTGGGCCATATCAACAAGTGTTTTACTTCTGGGCTGCAGGGTTTCAATGACACCCTGGGTAAATTTATCATTTTTGGCTTCAATTCCAAGATTTTTTAAATGAAATAAAAGATGATCAGCAAGGCTTTCTGGGCTCGTGTCTTGGATATGTTTAGAATTCAGAGAAAGAAGCTTGTTGTTATCAAACATGGATGCAGAGCGGCCAAGATGTTCAAGATCAAATTTTTCTATGAGTTCATCTCTTTTAAAAAATTCCTGGTCACCATGGGACCAGCCAAGGCGCACAAGGTAATTTATCATGGCATCGGGCAGAAAACCCATGTTTTTATATTCTCCAACCGACATTGCACCATGTCTCTTGCTTAATCTTGCCTTGTCAGAGCCAAGAACCATTGGAACATGACCGAAAACAGGCATGTCAGCTCCTAGTGCTTCATATATCAGCATCTGTTTGGGAGTATTGATAAGATGATCATCTCCTCTTATTATGGTATTTATTCCCATGGTGATATCATCAATGACAACAGCAAGATTATACATTGCAGATCCATCACTTCGCTGTATAATAAAATCATCAATTTCAGAATTTTGAAAAGCTGTATCTCCTTTAACAATATCTTTTACAATGGTGACACCGGTATCAGGTGTTTTAAGGCGGACAACTGTTTTACTATCAGCTTTTTCAAGATTTCTTTTCCGGCATTTCCCGTTATACATGGGTTTTTGCCCCTTTGCCTTTGCCTCTTCTCGCATTGCATTGACTTCTTCGGCGGTGCAGGAGCAATAATATGCAGCACCTGATGATATAAGCTTTTCGATATATGTATCATAAATATCATATCGTTCAGTCTGGAAATAAGGGCCTTCATCCCAGTCAATGCCAAGCCATTTTAGGGACTCCAATATGGCATCCACAGATTCTTTTGTTGACCTTGCAGCATCTGTATCTTCAATTCTTAAAATAAATTTACCCTTGGTTTTTTTTGCATAAAGCCAGTTAAAAAGCGCTGTTCTTGCTCCGCCAATATGCAGATATCCTGTGGGGGAGGGGGGAAACCTTGTTATAATTGTATCCATTTATTCTCCATAAATAATCAATATTGTGTCAAATTAACAGGCTGTTACAGAATAGATATTTTTTTTTAAATTCAAGGTGATAAAAAATTTTAACCACAGGCATACACATTAGTATCCTGAGGATTAAAATATTTTTATCAACGTAGAAGTTGGAGAAATTACCATTTTGTAACAGCCTGTTGAGGCTTTAAGTATCATAAAACCATATATCGGGCAACAGACAATTTTAAATTTCTTGACACTTTAATGGAATTAAGGTAATTAAATGTGTTTTATTATATTTTGGATATAATTATGGAAATTCAAATAAATTAGTATACTTAGGAGAGATCAATGGCAGTACCAAAACAGAAAAGTTCAAAGGCAAGGGGCAGAAAAAGAAGGACACATTATAAAATAAGCGCACCAACAGTGACTGTATGTCCGGAATGCCAGGAACCAAAGCTTCCCCATACAGCCTGTCCAGAATGTGGTGCATATAAGGGAAGAAATGTAAATGACCCTGTTGATGATGAAGAATAGTTAAAGGAGGCAGCCCCCAATCATGACTGTTGAGACTAAAGTAAAAAAAGTAATTGCCCAGAAAATTCCTGATATTGATATTGAAGATGTTGTCCCTGAAGCATCTTTAATTGAAGATCTTGGTGCAGATTCCCTGACAATTGTGGAGCTGGTCATGACAATGGAAGAAATTTTTGAAATTGAAATTGATGAGGACGATGCTGAAAAATTGCTCACTGTCCAGGATGCCATTGATTTTATCAAATCAAAATTTTAAAGAGGGCCTAAATTTTAAAGCAGGTCTAAATTTTAAAGCAGGTAAAGAAAATGGGTAAAGAAAAGTCCATTATAATCGGAAGTGACCACGCAGCTTTTGAATTAAAAGAGAAAATCAAAACATATCTTTTTAATAAAGGCTATATTGTTGAGGATGCCGGCACCACAAGTGAAGCATCAGTCAATTATGTGGATTATGGAAAAAAAGTTGCCAAAGCAGTTTCCACAGGCCAATTCTCAAAAGGTATCCTTCTTTGCGGCACAGGACTTGGCATGTCCATGGTGGCCAATCGTTTTGCTGATGTACGAGCAGCCCGCTGTTCCGATGTCTTTTCTGCAAAATTGAGCAGGCTCCATAATGATTCCAATATATTAGTCCTTGGCGGCCGCCTTGTGGGTGATATCCTTGCCTATGAACTTGTTCAAACCTGGTTGGATACAGGTTTTGAAGGAGGTCGTCATCTTCAGCGGATTCAAAGTATTGATAATTAGATTTGTTAAGGCAGGCTGTTTTACAAAGAGAAAAATGGATTTTATAAATAGCCTGATGAGAGGTCTTTAAATGGGGCATATTGATAATATAGATTTAAAAATTGCTAATATAATTCAAGATGAATCTCTACGCCAGGAAAATGAATTAAATCTTATTGCTTCGGAAAATATTGCAAGTCCTGCTGTCATGGAAGCGCAGGGTTCAATATTGACCAATAAATATGCAGAAGGCTATCCTGCAAAAAGATATTATGGCGGCTGCAAAAATGTTGATAAGGCAGAAGAGCTTGCAATTGAGCGCGCTAAAAAATTATTCAATGTAGAATATGCCAATGTCCAGCCCCATTCTGGTTCAGGCGCTAATATGGCTGTCTATTTTGCCCTGTTAAACCCAGGCGATACTGTTCTTGCCATGGACCTTTCGCATGGAGGGCATCTGACACATGGTGCCCCTGTCAGTTTTTCAGGCAAACTCTATAATTTTGTTCATTATGGCCTTTCTGCTAAAACCCAGATGATTGATTTAAACCAGGTGGAAGAGCTTGCAAAAAAACACAGACCAAAATTAATTATTGCCGGAGCAAGCGCCTATCCACGAATAATTGATTTTAAAGGGTTTTCAAAAATTGCTAAATCTGTTGAAGCTGTTTTTATGGTGGATATGGCTCACATTGCAGGACTTGTTGCAGCAGGAGTTCATCCTAGCCCTGCCGGAGTTGCAGACGTTATAACCTCAACAACCCATAAAACCCTGCGCGGACCCCGGGGAGGGTTAATTCTCTCTTCACAGAAATTTGCAAAATCTATTAACTCCCAGATATTTCCAGGTATCCAGGGGGGGCCTTTAATGCATGTGATAGCGGCAAAAGCTATTGCCTTTAAAGAAGCCTTGTCTCAATCTTTTATAGATTATCAAAAACAGGTGGTAAAAAATGCTTCAGTACTTTCTCAAGTTATGCTGGAGAGAGGATATAACCTGGTATCAGGGGGTACTGACAATCACATGGTTCTGGTTGATTTTGCTGACAAGGACATTTCAGGCAAAGAAGCTGAAGAGAGACTTGGAAGGGCAGGCATAGTAGTAAATAAAAACAGTGTTCCCAATGAAAAGCGCGGCCCCTTTGTCACCAGCGGGATCAGGATCGGCCTTCCCCTTGTCACATCAAGACTCATGAAAGAAGATGCCAGCAAAATTATTGCAGGGCTTATATGTGATGTCCTTGATGATGCATCAAATATTGAAGCAATAGAAAAAAAAGTAAAAGCTCTTTGCAGTAAATATCCCATATACCCATAAGGAATAAAAACAAGTGGCAGATCAAAACCAGGACAGACCTTCATGGCATGAATATTTTATGGGGATCTGCGATCTTGTTGCAGGCCGTTCCACATGTTTAAGAAGAAAAGTGGGAGCAGTGCTTGTTAAAGAAAAAAGGATTCTCAGTTCTGGATATAATGGTGCACCTTCAAAGGTTCCCCATTGCCGTGAAACAGGATGTTTAAGGGATCAATTAAATGTACCTTCTGGAGAAAAACATGAATTGTGCAGAGGGGTTCATGCAGAGCAGAATGCAATTATTCAAGCAGCTTACCATGGTATTCAGGTAAAAAAATCTACTCTTTACTGCACCAATCAACCCTGTTCCATCTGTGCTAAAATGATTATTAATGCCGGGATTACAATTGTATATTATAAAGATGGATATGATGATTCTTTGAGTTTAGAGATGTTTAATGATGCAAAGGTGGAACTTGTCCAGCTTGGGACTTAAATTTTGAAAAGAGGTTGGCATGAAATGTCCGTTTTGTGGAAAATTAAATACAAGAGTTGTTGATTCCAGACCTGATAAAATGGATTCCCAGGTGCGCCGCCGCAGGGAATGTCAAGATTGTTCAAGGCGCTTTACAACCCATGAAAAATTTATCCGGGTGCCCATAATTATTGTAAAAAAAGATGGCCGCAGGGAAGATTTTATTCGTGGAAAAGTTCTTTCAGGTATTAAAAAAGCTTGTGAAAAAAGAGCTATCAGCACAAAGCTTATTGAAGAAACCGTGGATACCATTGAACGGGAACTAAGGGAAACCAATGAACTTGAAATCCCTTCAAAGCTTGTTGGTGAAAAGATTATTGGGGCATTAAAATCAATTGATGATGTTGCATATGTCAGGTTCGCATCAGTGTACAGAGAATTTAAGGATGTGGATGATTTTATAAATGAACTTAAAGGCCTTGTCCAGAGACAGGTTGCTGCAAAAACATCAAAATGACAGATCATGAATATATGCAGGAGGCCATAGCTCTTGCTCAAAAGGCAAAAGGCTTTACAAGCCCAAATCCATGTGTGGGTGCTGTTGTTGTATTAAATGATAAAATTGTTGGAAAAGGTTTTCATAGAGCAGCAGGTCTTGCCCATGCAGAAGTTGAAGCCCTGGATGATGCAGCTTTAAATGCAAAAGGTGCAACCATATATGTAACTCTGGAGCCCTGTAACCATTTCGGGAAAACTCCTCCTTGCACCCATAAAATTATTCAGGCCGGCATAAAAAAGGTTGTTATTGGCTGTAAAGATCCCAACCCAAATGTTTGCGGCAACGGGATAAAATATCTCCAGGACAATGGCGTTGAAGTCATCTGTGGAATTCTTGAAAATAAAGCAGAGGTTTTGATTGAAGATTTTATCTGGTATGTTCAAAATAAAACACCCTTTGTGATTTTAAAATGTGCTTCAACTTTAGATGGTAGAATCGCAACTTCCACAGGAGATTCAAAATGGATCACCAATGAGAAATCACGGGGCTATGTTCATAAGATACGTCATGAAACAGATGCCATCCTTGTGGGTTCCGGTACTTTGCATGCTGATGATCCTTCTCTTACATCAAGAATTTCAGGAAAAAAAACAAAAGACCCTTTAAGAATTATTCTGGATACCCATTTAAGTATTAATGGAGATGCAAAGATATTAACTCAAAAATCCAATGCACAAACACTCATTGTTACAGGCCCTGATGTTCCCCAAAAAAAAATAGACTTTATTAAAAGTAAAGGTGCTCAAATTATACAGGTACCTTTAAAGGAAGAAAAACTTGATTTAAACAAACTCATGATTAAATTAGGTGAAATGTCAATTTTAAGTCTTTTAATAGAAGGCGGGAGTGTTGTGGCGGGATCAGTGTTAAGAGAAAAAAATGTAAATAAAGTTATGTTCTTTATGGCTCCGAAGTTCCTGGGAAGCAGCGATGGTATTCCAATGTTTGACGGAAAGGGACCAAAACTGATAAAAGATGCATTTGAGCTTAAAAATATAAATGTCTATCAGTTTGGTGATGATATTCTGGTGCAGGGATATTTAAAATAATGTTTACAGGGATAATAGAAAGTTTTGGAACCATAAAACAAATCCAGTCAAATGGTGAAGGAAAAGTTTTGCACATTGATTGTGATTTGAATCTGTCTGATACAAAGATTGGAGATTCCATTGCTGTAAACGGAGCCTGCCTTACTGCTGTAAGTGTTGACAATCATGGTTTTAAGGTGGATATGGCACCGGAAACCGTTGAGAGGACAACTTTTAAAACTTTAACAAAAGGTGCCAGAGTCAATGTTGAGCGTGCGTTGAAATTGTCTGACCGCATAGACGGACACATGGTTTCAGGCCATATTGACGGCACAGGCATTATCTCTTCCATAATAAAAAAAAGTAATGCTGTTATTATTAAAATTGATGTTTTAAAGGAGCTTGGTTCAGATTTGATTGAAAAGGGATCAATTGCCATTGATGGCATAAGCCTGACAATCAACAGATGTTCTGAAATTGATTTTGAGGTCAGTATAATTCCACATACCGCAGATATTACAACCATTGGTGCAAAACAGGTTGGAGATAAGGTTAATATAGAAACCGATATGATTGGAAAATATGTAAAAAAAATATTAAGGGGAAGTTCTTCCATAAATGATGCCTTGCCCCATGGGCAAAAAAATATCACCATGGAACTTCTTGCAAAGAATGGATTTTTAACTTAAGGATAAATATATGCCGCATTTAACAATAGAACAGGCAATTGAAGATATTAAAAACAGGAAAATGGTTATTCTTGTGGATGATGAAGATCGTGAAAACGAGGGTGACTTGACCATGGCAGCAGAAGCTGTGACTCCTAAAGCCATAAACTTTATGGCAACCCATGGAAAAGGCCTGATCTGCCTTTCACTGGATTCAAGTATTGCAAATAGTCTTGATCTGCCACCCATGGTGGAGAATAATACATCTCAGTATGGAACAGGATTTACTGTATCCATTGAGGCTAAAAAAGGTGTTACAACAGGAATCTCAGCTGCAGACAGGGCAACCACAATTCTGACTGCTGTGGCAGATGAAACCACTCCGGCAGATATAGCAAGACCGGGACATATTTTTCCTTTGCGTGCAAAGGATGGTGGTGTCATGGAGAGAATTGGACAGACTGAAGGCTCAGTTGACCTTGCTCGTCTTGCCGGTATGAAACCTGCCGGAGTAATTTGTGAAATCATGGATGATGATGGTACCATGGCAAGGATGCCTTCCTTGGAAAAATTTGCCAAAAAACATGGTATTGGCATCTGTACTGTTGCAGATCTGGTAAAATACAGGCTGCAAACTGAAAGTTTTGTGAGTAGAGCTGCCCAGACCATGATTCCAACGGGAGAAGGCGGAGAATTTAAAATCATTGCCTATGAAAATCAGATTGATAATCTAACCCATATTGCCCTTGTAAAAGGGGTGATTGACCCTGACAAAGCAATCCTGGTAAGGGTTCATTCAGAGTGTATGACAGGAGATGTGTTTTCATCCCTTAGATGCGACTGCCAGGCACAGCTGCATAAAGCCATGGCAATGATGGAAAAAGAGGGAAGCGGAGTTATTTTATACCTTCGCCAGGAAGGCCGGGGCATTGGTCTTGTGAACAAGTTAAAAGCCTATGAATATCAGCGCCAGGGCATGGACACGGTTGAAGCCAATGAAAAACTCGGGTTTAAAGCTGATATGAGAGATTATGGTGTGGGTGCCCAGATGCTTGTTGACCTTGGTGTTAAAAAAATGCGGCTTTTGACCAATAATCCTAAAAAAATGGTTGGTCTGGAAGGTTATGGATTAAGTGTTGTTGAACAGGTTCCCATTGAAATTGCACCAAATCCACACAATCAGGGGTATTTGAAGTGTAAGCAGGCTAAGATGGGACATTTACTGCACTTTTAAAAAAGGATAAAAAAATGGCAAAAATTATAGAAGCAGGGTTACAGGCAAAGGGGAAAAAGTTTGGAATTATAGTTTCCCGGTTTAATGATTTTATAACAGGCAAGCTTGTGGATGGAGCCCTTGATGCTCTTATAAGAAGCGGGACAAAAGATGATGATATCACTATTTTAAAAGTTCCCGGAGCATTTGAAATTCCTCTTGCAGCAAAAATGATGGCAGAAAATGGAAAATATGATGCCATTATATGTATAGGCGCTGTTATCAGGGGTGCCACCACCCACTATGATTATGTATGCGCAGAAGTATCAAAGGGTATTGCATCTGTCAGTCTTGATACAGGAATTCCAGTGATGTTTGGAATTCTCACCACAGAAACCATTGAACAAGCCATTGAAAGAGCCGGGACAAAAGCCGGTAACAAAGGCTTTGATGTTGCCCTGGGTGCCATTGAGATGGCAAATCTTTCCAACAGTCTTAAAAAAGGTTGATATTTAATAATGGGTGACCGCAGACAGGCAAGGGAGCTTGCGCTTCAGGCACTTTTTGCCCTGGATATGGAAAAGGCTCTTCCAAGTCAGGACTTGGATGAAAATCTTGATGCATTTTGTGCCACTAATGAAGAAAAGCTCACAAAAAGTGTTAAACCTTTTTTTCTTGAACTTGTACAGGGTGTGAATGAAAATTATTCTCAGATTGATGGTTTTTTAGACAAGTATTCAAAACACTGGAAGATTTCCAGGATGCCTGTGGTGGACAGAAATATCATGCGCATCTCTGTATTTGAGTTTTTAAAACATTCTGACATTCCTTGCAGTGTAACCATAAACGAGGCTGTTGAAATCGGGAAAAAATATGGAACAAAAGATTCCGGATCTTTTATCAACGGAGTTCTTGATCGTATTAAGATTCAGGAAAATTTTTAGATTGAGTCAAGATTTTAAATTGTATTTTTACAAAAACCGCTTAGCTGGAGGTGTATTTTGATAATAGAAAAACTTGAAGTTGGTCCTATTATGGCCAATTGTTTTATAGTAGGATGTGAATCAACAAAAGAAGCTGTTGTGATAGATCCAGGTGATGACCCTGATAAAATTTTAATGAAACTTGCAGAATTTGAATTAAAAGTAAAATATCTCATTAATACCCATGGCCATTTTGACCATGTAAGCGCCAATAAAAGAATGAAAAAAGCAACAGGAGCACCAATTGCCATTCATCCCGAAGATGAACCAATGTTCAGCGAACTTTCCCAGTCAGCCAGAATGTTTGGCCTTGAATCGGAAAATTCACCTCCTGCTGACCTTCATTTAAATGATGGTGATGAAGTCAAGTTTGGAGAGATAACACTTAAGGTAATTCATACTCCCGGTCATTCAAAGGGAGGAATATGTCTTTATACCAAAGGCCATCTCTTTGCAGGTGATACTCTGTTTGCAGGCTCCATAGGAAGAACTGATCTGCCAGGCGGTGATTTTGATACTTTGATTTCAAGTATCAAACAAAAAGTTTTTGCCCTGGATGATGACACAATCGTATATACCGGTCATGGGCCGGAAACAAGCATAGGTAGAGAAAAAGCAATAAATCCTTTCCTGAGATGAAGGATTCCAAGGCTAAGGAGTTGTTAAAAAAGCAGGTTTTGGAAAATCTCCCTTTTTTAACAGATGTTCACATGGAAACGGTTGTCCTTGATCGTTCCTTTGAGAATATTGCAGCTGCCTTTGCACAGGATTGGGGCACTGTCCTTTTGTTATCAGGCTCCAATCTTGATAGTGCAAGATATAATATACTTGCTGTAAAACCCTGGCTTATGGTTAAAAGCCAGCACAAAACCATATCCATAAAATATAAGGGAAAAGAATTTAGTACTCAGCATGATCCTTTTTCTGCCATCCAGGCATTATTGGATAGATTCAAATTCAACCATGATGATTTTGATCTTCCGGTTCTTTCAGGTCTGTTTGGATATTTTTCTTATGATTTAAAAGATTTGATTGAAAAACTTCCCTCCACCTGCAAAGATACAGGGTTGCCTGATTTATGCCTCTATGCACCTTTAATTGTCCTTATTCAGGATAAAAATTCAGACAACCAGAAAATGGGCCAGGCAACACTTTGTATTTCCATATTATCCCATGAATTAAAATCCAGAACAAAGAGTGAAATAATTAATGGTAATAAGAAGTTTTTTTTTGACAGGTTAAAGAAGATAGTTAAAGAAAAACCTTTTTCCATTACTCAATCAGGGAACAGATCAGGACCAGGACCCAGGGCAGGCTTTCAATCAAGTTTTACAAAAAAAAAATATATAAGTTCAGTAAATAAGATCATTGATTATTTAACGGCCGGGGATATATATCAAGCCAACCTTTCCCAGCGTTTTGAAGCTAAATTTTCCGGGGACACCTATTCATTGTTTCAAGATCTGTTTAAAAGAAATCCTGCTCCTTTTTTCAGCTATATTAATGCCAGAGATCATATCATTGTTTCCACTTCTCCTGAAAGATTTATCCAGCAGAAAGGAAGAGCTGTTGAATCCAGGCCCATCAAGGGAACTATTGCCCGGGGCAGCACAAAAGAGCAGGACAAAAAAAATGGTCTCAAACTTGCCTGCAGCCTTAAAGATGATGCTGAACTTACCATGATTGTTGATCTCATGAGAAATGATATCTCCCGTGTGACAAAACATGGATCTGTCATTGTCAGGGAACATAAACGTCTTGAAGCCTATGAAAATGTATTTCATCTTGTTTCCGTTGTGGTGGGTGAACTTGAAGATGATAAAACATCTGTTGATCTTTTAAAGGCAACTTTTCCCGGCGGTTCTATTACAGGATGCCCTAAAATACGCTCCATGGAAATCATTGATGAACTTGAATCAATAAAGCGCCATGTTTATACAGGATCAATCGGATATATAAGTTTTCATGATACCATGGATCTATCCATTGCCATAAGGACAGCAACCATTGCAGATAATAAGGTGTGTTTTTCAGTTGGCGGCGGTATTGTCTATGATTCAGACCCTGAAAAAGAGTTCCAGGAAACCATTGATAAGGGAAAGACATTGATGGAATCCCTCTCTTGTAATATGAATAGGTAAATGAGTCAGGTGTTTTAAAATATGCATAAAAAATCAAAAATAAAAGCCTGGGTAAATGGCACAATCATTAATCAGGACCAGGCTGTGGTATCTGCAGCCAGCCCGGGGTTTCAATACGGGGCAGGGCTTTTTGAAACCATTCGTGTGGACAAAGGCAAAATATCCTATCTTAAAGATCATGTATCACGCTTAAACAGGGCATGGGAGGAACTTTTTGGTCAAACTCCACCTGAAATTAACTGGGAAAATGTGATTAATTCTTTAATAGAGGAAAATGAGTTCCACAATAAACTTATTGCCGTTAAATTGATAATATCAAAATCTGATCCAGAAAATGACACAAGCCCATTCACAGCAGCCTTTGTAAGGCCATATACCCACAGGCTTGAAATGCTTGGACAGCACGGACTGAATCTGATTACATATCCTAGTCCAAGGCAATCTCCCCTTGCAGATTATAAAACTTTAAATTACCTGTACTATGATATGGCAGGCAGGTTTGCAAAAGATAATGAAGGTGACGAGGCAATTATTTTAAATTCAGATCTGACAATATCTGAAACCAATACAGCCAGTATTTTTGCCATCAAAGACAGGAGTGTAATAGTGCCGGAATCTGGCCATGTGCTTGATGGAGTAACAATAAAATCTGTATTGACGATACTATCAGGCAAGGGGTATGATATCTGTAAACAGCCAATACCAAAAGAGCAGTTTTATCTTAATTCTGATATTATTGTAACAAATGCTCTCATGGGTGCTGTAAAAGTTTTGTCCATTGATAAAAAAAAGGTACAGCATAAAAAAGGAATCTGTTGTATGATTAATGAGTTATTGTTTTAATTTTATATGGAGAAATAAGACAGATAAATTGGCACTTTGAGTTGATGCTAATTAAAAAAGGGAGGTAATCCATGAAAAAAATATTAATTGCAGGTGTTGTGGTTATTGTTGTTGTGGCAGGCATTGCATTTTTTGCTTTGTCCAATCTTGGACCTATAATTAAAAAAAGTATAAATACTTTTGGCCCCCAGATTACAAAAACCAATGTAAAAGTAGAAGATGTAGGTATATCAATTCTTTCAGGTCAGGCAACAATAAAGAAATTTCTTTTGGGTAACCCAGCTGGATTTAAATCAGGCCAGGCAATGACAGTGGCTTCAATATATGTGGATATAGATGAAGGCTCCATTACCCAAAACCCGATTATTATAAATAAAATTGAAATCCTTGCTCCTGAAATTACCTATGAGAAGATTGCAGGTTCTGATAATTTTCAGACTCTTTTGAAAAATATTAAAAAAAGTGCAAAAGCAGAAGGCAAGTCTGCAAAAAAGAGCGATGCCGGTCAAGGTAAAAAAGGTAAAAAAATAATTATTGATGATGTAGTTATCAAAGGTGGAAAAGTCCATCTGGTTGTTGCTGGTCTTACAGATAATAAGATTACAGCTCCTTTGACTGATATCCATTTAACAGATATCGGTAGAAAGACAAATGGTGCAACAGCAGCCCAGGCATTTGAACAGATTTTTGCTTCCCTTTACACTAATATAAGCGCAGATTCAGTGACAAAAATTTTTAATGACAGTCTAAAACAACTTGGTGATATTAAAATACCTGAAAATTTGCAGGACCTTGGCAGTGCAGACCCTGAAGCAACACAAAAAGCACTTGATTCAGCAGGTGAAAGTGTTGAATCTGTAACAAAAGGGTTGCAAGATCTTTTAAATACCCAATAATTTTATTGGGTATTTTCAATCCTCATTTGATTATCAGCTAAATTATTAATAATTCAATAGAAAGTGACATCTATATCATGAAAAAAATCAATATCATAATTGCCATCTTGTGTATGCTGGCATTTTCAGCACCCCAGGTAATGGCGCAGCCAAAGGTTTTGATAGATAACTCTGTTTTTACATTTGAATCAGTGCCTGATGGTGTGATTGTTACCCATGAGTTTAAAATTAAAAATGTGGGTGATACACTTTTACACATCACCGATGTTAAACCTCCCTGAGGTTGTGACAAACACTCCTTTGACAGTGAAATTCCCCCGGGCGGGGAAGGAAAAATAAGTTTAAGTTTTAAAACCAGAGGCTATGGCGGCAGAACAATGAAAAAAGTCACCATGGTCAAAACAGATGACCCTAAAAAAGCAAGATTTACTGTTGTTGTAAAAGGTTCTGTGGAAAAAATAGCAATAATTGAGCCCAGATCAGTTTATCTTGAGGGGCTGCCAGGCAACACTCTGGAAACAATTATCAAGATAACTCCTGTGGAGAAATATAAATTTTCAATTCTTGGTGTGGAACAAAAGGTCAATACAAATATTCAAGCAAGCCTTATTGCTCCGGGCAAAGATGAAAAATCATGGCAGGTTTTAATAAAAGCTTCATCAGATAAACCAGGACAGGTGTATGACCTGTTGACCTTTAAGACTGATTCCAAATACAGGCCTTTGCTCTCCATAAGAGTATATGCCCAATTTGTTGAAAAGAAAAAAACCGGCTCCTGATTGACAGCAGTTTTAAATTTTTAATTTAGAGTTTTTAATTATGAATGTTTCAAAAATCAAGGCTATAGTATTTGATTGCGATGGCGTTATGTTTGATACGGCTTGTGCCAATCGTAAATATTATGATGAAGTCTTACATGAATTTAATCAACCCCAATTAACAGATGAGCAGTTTACCAATATTCATATGATGACTGTCCAGGCAGCAATTGAATATCTGTTCCCGCAAATGGATGACATATCTAAAGTATATGATTGCCTGAAAAATATCGGGTATCATAAATTTATTAAATATATGAAAATTGAAAAAGGTCTTGAACGGCTTCTTGGCCTTTTAAGGGATAATGGATATATTATAGGCATTGCCACCAATAGAACCGATACAATGGAAAATATTTTAAAAGATTTTAATCTTGAAAAATATTTTGATATTATAATGACGGCAGCCAAGGTGAAAAATCCAAAACCAGATCCAGAACAATTACTGATAATCATGGAAAAATTCAAATTAAATCCAGATGAATTGTTTTTTATTGGTGATTCTCAATATGACGGGCAGGCAGCAACAGAGGCAAAAGTCAGGTTTGCAGCCTTTAAAAATCCTGATATGAAAGCAGATTTTAATGTGGATTCAATGGATGAAATAACAAGGATTTTACATCTAAATGAATAAAATTCTTGACAAAACAATCGCTGCTCATTAAATCATAAAAAGAATTTTTTTATTTTAAATTCTAAATAAATATTATGCCAATATTTATTTAATATAGGTGGTTAATTTATATAAACGTAAGGAGAAAGAAGTATATGTCTAAATTAGTAGCTCCACATGGCGGAAAAGGACTTGTATGTTGTAAACTCGAAGGCGCAGAGCTTGAGGCAGAAACCAAAAAAGCAGGCGGTCTTAAAAAAATTGAGATCTCTTCCCAGGTTAAAGGTGATTTGATCATGCTTGGTATTGGCGGATTCAGCCCTCTTAATGGATTTATGACCAAGGCAGACTGGAAAGGTGTTAGTGCAGATTTCCTTCTTGCTGATGGTACATTCTGGCCTGTACCTGTAATGCTTGATGCTTCCAAAGAAGATGCAGCAGAGATTAATGTCGGTGATGAAATTGCTCTTGAAAGAGATGGTGAGATGTTTGCCACCATGAAAATCGAAGAGAAATTTGAAATGACCGAAGATGATAAAAAATGGGAATGCGAGAAAGTCTATAAAGGACAAGGTGAAGAATCTGCAGATGACGTATTCTGGAAAATTGCCATGGAAGATCATCCAGGAGTTCAGATGGTAATGGCAAGAAAAGAATTCTGTCTTGCAGGTCCTGTAAAAGTTCTTTCCGAAGGTGAATTTCCTGAAAAATTTAAAGGTGTCTATCTTACACCAACTGAAACCCGTGCTATCTTTGATGAAAGAGGCTGGGCAAATGTTGCTTCCATGCAGCTTAGAAACCCAATGCACAGATCCCATGAGCATCTTTGCAAAATAGCTCTTGATGTATGTGACGGTGTTTTGATCCATTCACTCATTGGTAACCTTAAACCAGGTGACATTCCAGCAGATGTTCGTATTGAGTGTATTGACAGATTAATCAAAGATTATTTTGTCCCGCAACATATTGTTAATGGCGGATATCCCCTTGACATGAGATATGCTGGTCCAAGAGAAGGTCTTCTCCATGCAACTTTCCGTCAGAACTACGGCGTTAACAGAATGATCATCGGTCGTGACCATGCAGGCGTTGGTGACTTTTATACACTTTTTGAAGCACAGGAAATTTTTGATATAATTCCTCAGCCAGAAGAAGAAGGCAAAGCACTTATTTGCGAAGCCCTGAAAATTGACTGGACATTCTACTGCCACAAATGTGACGGAATGGCTTCCATGAGAACCTGCCCACATGGCAAAGATGACAGAGTTATTCTTTCCGGAACAAAACTGCGCCATGCGCTTGCTAACGACGAAGAAGTGGTTGATCACTTTGGTCGTGAAGAAGTTCTGGTTATTTTGAGAAAATACTATGCATCTCTTACTGAAAAAGTGGAAATTAAACTCCAGAGCCACGCAG
>CAZYDL010000021.1:0-19723 GCA_964646305.1 uncultured Desulfobacula sp.
TTTCATTAGCATTCATGATTTTGGTTAAGAAAATTATATTTTATAAATCACCCGTTTATCTGTAATGATAATATCAACCGTATATTTTCTTGATTCCATCTGAATCTGATCAACCACCTGTTCTTCATAGGCAAGGGATATTTTTCTGCATGTTTCTGGGAGTTTTGAAATCAATCTGCGATAATAATCATTGCCAAAACCTATTCTGCCACCTTTATCATCAAAGGCAAGCCCTGGAATAATTGCAATATCAATCTCCTCCAATGGAATTTTTTTACACTTTTTAATATTGGGTTCCAGGATATCATTGTTATTAATTACAAGGTCCTTGTTAAAATCTAGAATTTTGTAAAGGTTGATCACATTTTTTGTACTGGTTAAAACTGGCAAGACAAGCTGTTTTTCTATGTATAATGCTTTTTGAATAATTTTTTCAGTTGGAATTTCACTGCTTTGTGGAGTATATAAAAATATCATCTCCGATTCCATAAAATTGGCAAACTCAAAAAGTTTATGCTCTATTGTTTCATATTTTTGAGCAAGTTCTTCACTGGTAAACTTGTCCAATCGTTCCGCCACTATTGACAGGTTGCTATTTTTTAAATGCTTTATTTCATTCATTACCTCTATTCCTTTAATTTACAAAACCTTTTTAAAAACATTAAACTTTTTAGCAAATATTATACACCTTACCACAATTGTCAACGGGCAATAACTCCCTTGATAATCATTGCTTATTTATACGCTCCATGATATCAGATATAATTGTTGTAAAATCTTTTAAATTAAGAACTTAAAGCGATTATAAATGAGGTATACTTTTAAAAAATGCTGGATTTAAAATATGTAAAAAACAATCTTGAAGATGTTAAAAAAGGAATGGCAAAAAGAAGAGCAGACATTGATTTTTCTCCTTTTTTACATAATGACGATAAAAGGAAAACTCTTCTTCTAAAGATTGAAGACTTAAGGCACAAAAGAAATATTGTTTCAGATGACATTGCTGCAATGAAGAAAGCAGGAGAAGATGCAAAACCTTTTATTGACGAAATGAAGCTTGTATCTGAAACAATTAAAAAACTTGATAAGGAACTTATAATAATTGAAAAAGATATTCATGATTTTCTTGTCTCTTTACCAAATCTTCCCCACAAAGATGTACCCATGGGTGAAGATGATACCCAGAATCTGCTTGAAAAAACCCATGGGACTCCACACTCATTTGACTTTAAAGTTCAAGCTCACTGGACCCTTGGAGAAAATTTAAATATTCTTGATTTCACAAGGGCTGCCAAACTTGCAGGAGCCAGATTTGCTCTCTATCTCGGGCAGGGTGCAAAACTTGAACGAGCGCTTATTAATTTTATGCTTGATATCCATACATCACAACATGGTTACACTGAAACTTTGCCGCCGTTGGTTGTGAACAAAAAAAGCATGACAGGAACAGGACAACTGCCCAAGTTTGAAGAAGATCTTTTCAAGCTTGAAGGATTGGATTACTACCTGATTCCCACCTCTGAAGTTCCAATGACTAATATCTATGCCAATGAAATTATTGATGAGTCAATGCTCCCCTGCAAATTTACTGCATATACACCATGTTTCAGATCTGAGGCAGGTTCCTATGGTCGAGATACAAGAGGCTTAATCCGGCTTCATCAGTTTAACAAGGTCGAAATGGTTAAATTAACCACACCTGAAACATCATTTGAAGAGCTGGCATCCATGCTTGCCAATGCTGAAACAATACTACAGCTTCTTGAATTACCTTATCAGGTGGTCACGCTCTGTACTGGAGATCTTGGTTTCTCAGCAACGAAAACCTTTGATATTGAAGTGTGGATGCCTGGTCAGGACAATGGCAAAGGCAAATACAGAGAAATTTCTTCATGCAGCAATTGCTTGGATTTTCAAGCAAGACGTGCAAATATCAGATTTAGGAGAAAAGGCAAAAAAAAGTTAGAATATGTTCACACCTTAAATGGGTCAGGACTGGCTGTGGGAAGGACATTTGCAGCCATATTGGAAAATTATCAACAGGCTGACGGATCCATAACTATACCCGATGCCCTTGTATCATACATGGGAGGTCAAAAGGTTATCCAAAATGATGGTTGACTCTTTTCCAGAAGATATAAAAAAGTATATAATCCCAAAGGTAACTGGAGATCTGTATTATAAATGCCTGGGGTGTGATGAAGAATACTCAATTGATAAACTTTTATATGTATGCCCGGAATGTAATGAAGTCCTGCTTCTCCATGATCGGAATGTCAAAGATCTGCAAAAAATTCCCGGCAGACTTTGGCAGAAAATTTTTGATTACAGGAGGATGCTGAATATACCTGCTCTTAAAGGGATATACAGATATCATGAATTTATTGGTTCCTGTATTCCCCTGGAATCTATTATCTATCTTGGTGAAGGCCATACCCCTGTGGTTGAGGCAAATATTAATCTGCAAAAAGAAGTTGGAGTTAAATTCTTCTATAAAAACGATGGACAGAACCCAAGTGCTTCTTTTAAAGACCGTGGTATGGCAAGCGCAGTATCTAGTATTAAATATCTTATTGATAATAATCTGATATCTGATGTTATTGCAATATGTGCTTCCACTGGAGACACTTCTGCTGCTGCTGCCTTATATGCGTCTTATCTGGGTCATTCAATTAAATCAGCAGTTCTTTTACCCCATAAAAAAGTCACTTCACAACAGCTTTCTCAGCCCCTTGGAAGTGGGGCCCGGGTTTTTGAAATTCCCGGGGTTTTTGATGACTGCATGAAAATTGTTGAACATCTTTCAAGTAAATACAGCGTGGCACTTTTAAATTCCAAAAATGCCTGGCGAATTCTTGGGCAGGAATCATATTCCCATGAAATTTCCCAGGATTTTGAATGGGATATGAAAAACAGAGTTGTATTTATCCCCATTGGCAATGCAGGAAATATTTCAGCCATAATGAATGGATTTATTAAATTTTATAATGCAGATATAATTGATTGCCTGCCTAAAATCGTGGGAGTGCAGTCAGAACATGCTGATCCTGTATTCAGATATTATCTTGAACCAGATGAAAACAAAAGAAAATTTATACCAGTGGATACAAAACCTAGTGTTGCCCAGGCAGCTATGATTGGCAACCCTGTATCAATGCCGCGAGTGATAAAAATTGTAGAAGATTATAATAAGCTTGCCCAATGTCAGAATGTATTTTTTGTTCAAGTAACAGAGCAGTCCATCATGGACTGGCAGCTTAAGGCCAATAAAAATGGTCATATTGCCTGTACCCAGGGAGGAGAATGCCTTGCAGGGCTTGTAAAGGCAATTGAGTTAAATATTATGGAAAAGCATGAGACTGCAATACTTGATGCCACAGCCCATGCATTAAAATTTTCCGAATTTCAAGATCTTTATTTTAAATCAGACATTTCAAAAGAGTATAAAATAGAGCCCGACCCTGAAAAAATAAATCTGCCATGCTTAATAACACCTGATAATCCAGAGATAACACCTTCTCAAACAAAACGTCTCAAACCAAAAGATTTCCAAAAGTTTGTAAAGGAAATGTCCGATAAAATAGCTAATGAACTAAATTTAAAAGGAAACGTAAAAGTATCTTTATAATTTATGAGAAAAAATCTGTTTTTTAAAATATCTGCTTCCATTATAATTGCACTATATGCATATGCTGTTTTTCCTCTATTACCCTCTTCCCATGCAAAGGGAGTTAAAACATCCTTTAAACGATATTCAATTTATCAATATAATGAGCATGATGTCCTTTGTGAACCATATGTTGTAAACAAAGATGACTGGTTATATAAAATTTTCAGGAAAAAAGGAGAAATATCAGAAAAAGATTTTCCTCAATTCATCATGATTTTTAAAAAAATCAACCCTAAGATCAACAATGTCGATGCAATTGAACCGGGCATTAATATCCTTATCCCTCTAAAAAGAATAAAAAAAGAAGACTATGAACAAAATTCTTCCGGAGTAGTTGATATTCCAGTTGTTGAGTTTTCTGCCATGTCCAGTAATTTGGATCTAAAACCTTTTATAAAAAAGCATAAAATACAAAAGGGAGAAACAATTTCAAATCTCATTGATAAAGATTTTTTAAAAAAAGGCGGGGCACTGTCAAAAGAAGGCTTAAAGGCATTTCAGCTTGCAAACCCAGACATAAAAAATATCAATATCATATATGAAGGTGCTGAGATTTACCTTCCAGACCCATCAATCAAATCTAAATCCTGGTTTAAATCTCTTTTATCAGGAAAGCTTCCAATGGCTGCTACCCAGAAAAATAAAACAATAAAAAAACAGTTTCAAACCACGCAAAACAAAATTAAAGCCCATGAACTTGCACAATTAAAAAAATATTCCGCACTTATTGGTGGCACTCTTTTAAACAAGGGTAAAATCTACTTTCCAGGTAAAAACGGATCCAGCAATGTCCTTGACTTATCCTATTCTCCTGTCATTGAAACCGATGATGGATCAAAAATATTGATTATATCCGGCAAGAATGTCAATGCTGAGATGCTTGAATATGTACAAGCCTATTGGAAGGGTATAAAAACTCAATTAATCTCTGAAACCACTAATAAGATAAAAGATAGAATAAAAAACTTCAAAAAGAACAAAAAACTCCAAAAGCACAGTGTGACAACAGAGTATAAAAAAACCATTGAAATACTCCTGCACCAGACTGATTATGATTATATTCCAGACACAAAAATACCATTTACAATTAGCAATATAAATCTTGAGGCATCCTTTGGCCGTGTTATAAGGCGGGAGGAAGCCGATCTATTAATCAATTTTGGCAATGTGTACGGCTCTGCATTAAACGCCCTTGAAAAAAGAGAATTTAAAATTTTTTCCTTAACACAGGAAATGACTACCCTGGAACTTGCCAGACAATTGTTTTCGCATCTTGGATATGAAACATGGGAGAACCCTTCCTTTCCAAATCAGGAAACTATCCAGACCATTACAGGTCTTTATGCTGTGAAAAACCAGAATAAATTCTTTATTTTTCTTAAACCATTGGAGCAGAATGCCCTGGATTACCTGAAAAAAGAAAATATTAAGCTAATATCTGCAATAAAGAAAAACAAGATTCAATAAAAGGAAAATATTCTCCATGAAAAAAATTTACTATGTATTATTTGCTTTGCTTTTTCTCATATCCTGTGCTTCCAAAAATATAAGTTCAGAAAAAAAAATCAAAATTGCTGTTGCAAATCAGAGGGTTGGTGAAGAGTATTATAATTCCGGTCACTATACAGCAGCTTTAAAGACACTTCTTGAGGTGTATGAAACCATTCCTGACGATCCATATCTTCATAATAGTCTGGGTCTTGTTTACCTGGCAAAACTAAGATATAAGCTGGCAGAACAGCATTTTAAAACCGCATTGAAAATAAGACCTGATTATATCCATGCAAAAAATCATCTTGGTGCAACATACCTTAAACAAAAAAAATGGGATCTTGCAATAAAGTGTTTTGAGCAGGTATCTGATAATGACTTATACCCCACACCGGAAATATCTTTATCAAACCTTGGGTGGGCATATTTTCACCAGAAAATGTATAAACAGGCAAAATTCTATTTTAAAAAAGCTCTGGACATACAACCTGATTTCTTATTTGCCGTCCATGGATTGTCTTCAATTTATATTCAAACAGGATATTATGACCAGGCAATCAACTATCTTCATTATAAACTTAAAGTAAATCCAAGAGCAGCAATCCTTCACTCTGACCTGGCAAAAGCATATGAGGCAATAAAAAATTATAATCAGGCCAGAAAATCATGGAATCTTCTACTTAAACTTGTACCATCAACATCTCCCCTTGCAAAGGAAGCGCAGGAAAGACTTTTATCTTATTGATTTTCAGATGTAAAATCGTTTCTTTTCTGGTTTAACTGAACAATAGTAGGCGTAATAAAAATTAAAAGCTCATTTCTTTTATCTATATCAGTATCTGTTCTGAAAAGCCTTCCAAGAATTGGTATGCCCGAAAGAAAAGGAGTTCCTGTAACACTTTTATTATCAGTTGTCTTGACAATTCCGCCAATAACAATAGTATCATTGTTGTTTACCAGCAGTTCTGTTTCAGCTTCGTTGGTGGCAAGGGAAGGCACTCCGTTGGTAATTGAATCAATATCATTTTTTGTTAAATAAATAGTCATTGAAATTCTTTTATCCGGAGTTACATGCGGAGTTACTTCAAGCAATAAATCAATATTTTTAAATTTAACAGAGGAGCCGCCTGTGTCATCACGTTCAAGATATGCATATTCAAGACCCTGTTTTATTTTTGCCTTCTTATTATCCAGGGTAAGAATTCTGGGAGAGGAGACAACATGCACATCTCCTTTAATTTCAGAGGCAGCAATTTGTGCATTCAAACTTAAAGAATTAGAGCCAAGAATTCTCCAGAAATTAAATGAGCCTGCGTTTAGTGCTGAAGATACAGGATTATTTAAAGCAACGGAAAAATCCGCGTTCTGCCCAAGACTTGGTGTGCTTTCACGAGTTTGGGTAAGACTTAAGCCAAGGCCAAGCTCCCGTGAAAAATTCTTTGTCACCTCAACAACTTTAGCCTCAATCATGATTTGTGGAGTGACTTGATCCAAACGATAAATAATCTCCCGGGCCTGATCAACTTTAGCCTGGGTATCTGTGATTATAATCATATTTGTTCTTTTATCTACACTTATCTTACCCCTCTTCTCTGAAAGGATCTGCTCTATATGGGGTTTAACATCTGCTTCTGCATCTGAGTAATTTATGGGTATATACTCTGTAACCAAAGGTTCAAAACTTTTTTTCTGTTCTAACGCTTTTTTCCTTGCAGCAATAGCATCCTGTATCAATAGATCTTCTTTTTTCAATGATTCAAGGGTTGCTATACGAATAACGTTTCCTTCTTTTTTCATGCCAAGGTTGTTCATTTTTAATACAAGATCAAGCACCTGATCCCATGGTACAGGATCTTCAAGTGTTAAAGTTACTTTGCCCTCAACATCTTTATCAATGGCAAAATTAAGTTTACCCACACTTCTTAAAATCCTAAATACATTTTTAATATCAGTTTCATAAAAATCCAGCTTTATTTTTTCACCTGTATATTGCTTTTTTTTGCCAAAAATCTCTTCTTCCATGGATATTTTTTTTATAATCAAAGCTGGTGATTTTTTAGAAGAGTCTGTTCCGTTTTCAGCTTGTGCAAGCATCTGGGTTTGTGTGCCACTGATAAGTTTTTTCTTGGCTTTTGTAAATTCAGGAGGTTCAATGGTGGAAGGTTCAAAAAACATTAAAATATTATTTTTTCCACGGACTATTCGGTATGGAACCTCTTCTCTTATCTTTATCTCAATTCTGGCATTTTTTCTATTACCAGGAGTCTGATCAGGCATCAAACTCTCCACTGCAGATTTAAAATATTCAGTAATAATAGGTCGTTTATGATAATCTGGAATAATAGTATTATAAAGATTAAGATATATTTTATTATGGCTCTCCTGGGTGATGTCATATTTTACAGGGTGATTGGTCTGAATAACAATATCTGATTTTCCATCTTCCATGGTATTGAATTCAATATTGGTCATAATCGCTGTTTCGTCCGGGATAACAACTTCTTCCCGGGCAATAATTTCCTGAATACTTGTTTCTTTATCAGGTAAAGGATCTGATGTATGCTCTGCTGCTGCAATAACTTCAGTTTTAACTCCTGAAAGTGAAACCTTTAATATATTTTCATTTTTTATTACTTTATAATCAAAATCCTGACTCAATAAAATTTCAACTTTTACAGTTGTTTTTTCCTTATCAGCATAGGCTACAATAAGGTCATTAATCCCAGTGTTGTCAGAAATAATAGTTTGAAAATCATCTGCAAGTTTGGTGTCCAGGAGATAAACGGCAATCCCGAAAGGAAAGGATTGTTTCATTGATGTATAATCTAATTTCTGGTTGCCCTGGATTATAATATCAACGTGCCCATTTTGCATATTAACTTGGACCATATTAATCTGTCTGTCCTGACTGCTTGCAGCAATACCAGATTCAGATATTTCAGACTCTGTTTGCTCAGAAGCTTTAATCTTTTCACTATTCTGGGCAACACATCCTGCAACTATGAATACAGCCAAAAGAATCCCAAATAATTTAACCATACTTTTTATTTTTCCCATTTGCAAAAAATGCATATTACCCCTCACCATCAGCTTTATAAAGTTTTATTTCCTGAACACGCTCTTTGAGCCTTCCTTTATAATCCATGACCAGCTCTTTAACAACAATACTGCTTTTTCTAATTTCAAATACTTTGCCCTGATTTTTTCCTATATATGTTCCGATTCCGACCTCATAACCCTTACCACTGGCTTCTTCCACCATTGCAATGCGCCTGTTTTTCATAATAATCACAGCCACAAGTCTAATCTGGCTTAACTCAATTTTTTCAAGGGGAGTTAAAATTCTTTCCGGTTGTTTAGCAGCAACTGGTGTGAAATCAGGTGGTGTATCCTGGATCAAAGGTGCAAAGGGATCGATCTTCCCCTGGGAATCATAATGCGCACCTAATTCTTTATCTAATTTTATCTCTGGTTTTTGTTCTGATAACTGACCCTTAATTTTTATTTCAGCAGTTTTTATTTTTTCTTCTGCCTTAATTTCTTTTTTAGTCTTAACACTCTTTTTTACAGCATCTTTTTTAAGCTTATTGTTAGTAACAGGCTGAGATATTGTGCCTGAGACTGTGTGTGACTTTGCCTGCTTTTTCAATTGTGATTTATCTTCACAGGCCAATAGCAAGATCATCAGACCAAATACAAATGATAGGAAAATTATTTTAGATTTATATATCATTATAAATATTCTTTTTTATCTATCCCTATTTTTTTCTTTTTTGCCGTTTGGTTTTATTTTGTGGTTCTTTCTTTTCAACAAACATATAGGTGACAGCTTTACAGCTCATTTCCAACTCTTTACTGCCTTTTTTACTCTTTATGAAAACATTGTTAATGTTAACAATCCTGTTAAGCCTTGTAATCTGATAGAAAAAATCTGTGATCTGATGATATCTGCCTACTACCTTTATGGAAACAGGAATCTCTTTATAAAACTCTTTATTGATCTCATTATCAGGCTTGAATAGATGAAATGCCAGGCCGGCATTACTCCCGGCATTGGAAATCCCAGTTAATAATGACGGAAGTTCTCGTTTGTCAGGCAAAGCCTGCATTGCTATATTAAATTTTTCCCGGGTTTGTGCCATTAATTTTTCATATTTAATAATCTCAGCAGCTCTTCTCTTATATGTTGCAAGTGTGTTAACCCTGCTTTGATATTGGCTCTGTACTTTTTTTAATGCCTCATGTTTTGGCATAAAAATAAAATAATAATAGACACCTCCAATAAGAGCAAATGTTAGAACACAGATAAGCAGGCGCTGTATTTTTGTAAGGTTTCCCACCTTCTCAAAAAAGACACCAAATTTTTCTGTGATCTCTTTTATTTTATTTTTTTTATCACTCATTTTTTGCCCTGCTTTGAATTCTTTGTCTGTTTTTCTTTTGCTTTCTCCTTGGGTTGTGCTTTTATACAAAGCAATTCAAATGATTTTAACTTGACATCATTTTTAAATTTTTTCATTTTTGCTGTTTTTAAATCAATGGTTGAAAACAGTGACGATTTTTCAAGCTCTTCCATGAAATCAGCAATGGTTGGATTATCAAATGCAATCCCTTTTATGGTAACGCTGTTCATATTTGTTGTAAAACTTTCAAGCCACATTCTCGTTGGAATAACAAGTTCTGTCATATTATCAAACAAAATCAACTGTTTTTTACGCTGTTTTTTAAGGGAAGATACAATTTCAAGCTTTTCGTCAAGTATCTTCAGATCTCTTTTAATTTGAGCTACTCTATCTGCTTTCTCTTTATATTTTGCAATTTGCTGATTAATCTGTATTGTTTTCTCTTTTATACTTATAATCTTATTATTAATGGACAGGGTGTACCAAAAGAGAACCACCATTGTTAACAGAACAAATAACAAAAAGATGGATATCTGTTTTCTGATATTCTCTTTTTTCCTTGCAATCCTAAATGGCAAAAGATTGATTTTTATCATTTATCATCTACTCTTCGTAATGCAAGCCCTATGGCTATTGGTGCCATGGGACTTGCCTTGGTTATAAAAGAGTCTGGAAACTTCTGTTCATTGACAGTTAAGGCTTCAAAAGGGTTAATGATTGACACATCAGCCTCAAGTTCAGACAATAGGCTCTCTTGAAAGCCTTCAACAAAAACTCCGCCTCCACTTAAAATAATATTTTCCACTTTTCCTTCATTGCTGCCTGCCTGGAAAGTGTTAACAATTTCACATATCTCAGAACACCAGCCCTGTGCTATTTTTAAGCTTATTGCCTGAATTTTGTCCTGACCCATTGTGCTGCTCTCGCCATTGACCGCCAGAATTGCATCATCAACACTTATATCATATTGATCGCACAGCTCTTCTATAATTTGATTTGTCCCAGACACATTATCCCTCATCATCAGGGACACATTGGCTTTCAATATATTTAAAGAAGTTTTTGAAGCTCCCACATCAATCAATAGTGTAATTTTTTCTCTATTTTCATATGGAAGTATTTCATAGGCGTTCTGAAGAGCAAAAGTATCAACATCAATTATTTTTGGATTAAGGCCTGCCTGGTGAATAAGATCAATATATTCTGCCACAAGGTCTTTTTTCACTGCAACAAGAAGTACATTTACCTGATCAGGAGAAAATTCGCTTTGGCCGAGAACCTGATAATCAATATTAACATCCTCAATATCATAGGGGATATATTGTTCTGCTTCAGAGTATATAGTCTCTTGCAGCTCTTTGTCCGGTTTGTTTACTGTGTTAATGGTTTTTATTACTACAGAGTGTCCACCCGTTGAAATAGCAACATTTTTTTCACGAATTTTCTGGGATTTAAAAAGAGTTTTAATATCTTTGGCAAGACCATCCACATCAACGATCCTACCTTCTACAATAGTACCCGGTGGGATTTTGCTCATACCAAATTTATTTAAGATATATCCCTTCTCTGTTACTTTTATTTCAGCAACTTTAATGAAAAAAGAGCCGATATCAAGACCTACAAGGTGATCTTTTTTTCCAAATATCATACACTTTCACAATCAGTAAGGTAAAATCAAAAACCACTCAAAAATACATACAATAAACAATTTTTAATATTGATATCTCTAATCAATATTACTATACTCTGCTATGATATTATTGTAAAGTCAAGCACAATCATGTCTTTTGTTAGATTTACAGCAAAAAATATTGATGCTTATTTAATTTAAAGATTAGAAATTTATGGAATTAATGCCACAAAAAATTAAAAAATCAAAAATTATTAAACCTTTCAGGTTGGTTAAATTTTTCACATTTTCCTCACTTGTGATTATGTTTTCAGCAACCATTATCATTTCAGCTTTAAATGCTCACTGGGTAAGAAATATTCTTTTGGAAAAAAGCGAAGAGTATGCATCTCTCCTGGTTGAGAATCTAAATCATCAGGTTATCTCCAGATTTATGCTCCCCATTTTAAGAAAACATGGAGCAATCAGGCTGCGGGAAAAAGAGCAATTTCTTTTAATGGATAAAGTTGTAAGATCAACCCTGCATGGTTTTAATGTTGAAATGGTAACTATTTATGATGAAAAAAATATTATCTCCTACAGTTTTGACAAGGATAAAATCGGACAAAAAAATGCCGGTGGTGTCCATTATGAAAAGGCCATGAAAAAAGAGACAACCTCACGGCTTTTACAACAGGGAAATTTCCTTGAAATTTTATTCTGGTTTCCAGAAAAGACAAAAATAGTCACCTTTGCTCCTCTACGAGCTGAAAAGCAGATATCACCTGCCCTTGCAGGCCCGGTTCTCGGAGTAGTTGAAATTATCCGGGATGTTTCCCATGATTATAAAAAAGTATTCAAACTCCAGGGACTTGTTGTGGGATCGTGTTTTATTGTCATGGGAATACTCTTTTTTATACTCAGATTTGTAGTGAAAGAGGGTGAAAAAATTATAGAACGAAGAGCTGAAGAACGACTTAGACTTGAAGAAAAATTGCGTAGGGCTGAACACTTATCAGCAATTGGCGAAATGACAGCAGGAGTATCACATGAAATACGCAATCCCCTTGGAATCATAAAAAGCTCTGCCCAATTATTAAAAAATAAAATGGCAAAATTAGATGCCAAAAGTAATATACCTGATATCATAGTTGAAGAATCTGGAAGGCTTGATAATATTATTACAGATTTTTTAGATTTTGCCAGACCAAGAGTTCCAGATTCCCATCCCTGTAAAATTGAAGATATAATGGAGAAAAACATCATTTTTCTAACTCCGCAAATTGAAGAGCATAATTTTAAAATCATTAAAAAAATATCTCAAGGTTTGCCTGAAATCATGGCTGACAGTGCCATGCTCTATCAGGCTTTCTTAAATATTTTGCTTAACTCTTTTCAATCCCTGGACGATAACGGCTGTATTACCATTAAAATAAAATTGGATTCAGACAATATTATCATTAATTTTATTGATAATGGAAAAGGTATAAAAGAGGAAATTTTAAAAAAAATATGGACACCGTTTTTCACCTCAAAGGAGACAGGGACAGGTCTTGGCCTTGGTATTATTAAAAATATCATAGAGGCTCACAATGGAACAATTACAATCTCCAATACAGCACCAAATGGTGCAAACGTTAAGATTATACTCCCTGTTAAAAAGGCAGAATAAAAATGGAAAATATCCTGATTGTTGACGATGAAAAAAACTATCCCATGATAATAGGAGAGATTCTTCAAGAAGAAGGATACACTTCTATGACAGCCTCCAGTGGAATGGAAGCTTTGGATATTTTAAAAAATCAAAGTATAGACCTTATTTTAACTGATGTTAAAATGCCTGGAATGAGCGGTATCCAACTACTTGAAAAAATCAAAGAGATTAACCCGGATATCCCTGTAATTATCATGACAGCATACGGCAGTGTGGAAAAAGCCGTGGATGCCATGCACAAGGGAGCTTATACATTTATTCTAAAGCCATTTGAAAACCAGGCACTTGTGGCACATATTGCCAAGGCCATATCTGTCTACAAAATTGTCCAGGAAAACTATATGCTCAGAGATGCCATCAGCTCAAGGTATAGTTTTGATAATATCATTGGCAAAAGTAAACCCATGCAGGAGATTTATGGAATTATTGAAAAAGTGGCTCCCACAAATGCCAGTGTACTTATTGAAGGTGAAAGCGGTACTGGAAAAGAGCTGGTTGCAAAATCTCTGCACTATAACAGCCCGAGAAAAGACAAACCTCTTATTGCCGTAAACTGCTCTGCTTTTGCGGAAACCTTGCTTGAAAGCGAATTATTTGGGCATGAAAAAGGTGCTTTCACCGGAGCAACTGCCTTGAAAAAAGGGCGGTTTGAAATTTCAGACAGGGGAACTCTTTTCCTGGATGAAATTGGAGAACTCCCCATTTCCCTCCAGACTAAATTATTAAGGGTGCTCCAGGAAAAAACCATAGAACGGGTAGGAGGGACACTGCCTATTAATGTTGATTTCCGCATTATTGCAGCCACAAATAAAAACCTTGAAGATGAAGTTACAAAAGGAAATTTCCGGGAAGATCTATATTATCGACTCAATGTTGTCAAAATAGTCATTCCACCCCTTCGAGAATGCAATGAAGATATACCACTCTTAGTTCAACATTTTATTAATAAATATAAACAGGAGTCCAACAGCAAAATATCAGGTATCACACCGGACGCTGTTAAAATTTTATGCGATTATCTTTGGAAAGGTAATGTCAGAGAACTTGAGAATACATTAGAACGCTGTATAATTCTTGGCAGCGGCGAAATAATAACCCCTTCAGACCTTCCATTGCAGGTAAGACAGGATGCATCTTCTTTCCTTGTCCTTGATGGCATTCCACAGGATGTTGGTCTTGCAGAGACCCTGGCGGCTGTCGAAAAAAGAATGATACAAAGAGCCATGAAACTTTCTGGCAATGTACAGACAAAAGCTGCTCAAATTCTCGGAATAGGTAAAAGCGGATTAAACCAAAAACTCAAAAAATTTCATTTGGGGTAAGAAGGTGGTGTGAGTAATTCAATAATATATTATGGAAATGGAGCTCTCCTGATTTATAAATTTATTAGGTTCACAATTGTGAACTAATATAAATAATATAATTTTAACCTATAAATCAGATACTTAAGCCTATAAATCATTTAATTATATAAAAAAAGTTCAAAATTGTGAACTTTTTTATGGTTTTCTAAGAACTTATTAAAACAAGAAAAATATCAGTACAGTCAAAAGCCTTTAATATCAGTCAATCAGACTGTTTTACATAAAAAAAGAGTTATTTTGATGTCTTGGCAAGGGATTTGCATTGTTAAATATTTACTAACCAAATGTTAGTTTTTTCATCTTTTTTTCCTTTTCTAAAAAAGGCTGCTTAAGCAAAATTAAGCAGCCTTTTTTAGTTTTGCAGACACTGCAAACCTGAATTTGGTTTGAGACTTGCCCCATACAAAATTATAACCACAGCACAAGGGCTTGTAATTTTGTGCAGCAGCCAAGCAGATGGGTGAGTATTAAGCCAGGTTAGTTGATTTTACTCTGGGCAATGGAAATATACATGGAATTTGCATATTGCTCCACAATCTCTTTATATATTTTTTTACTTTCAGTCTCATTATTTTCAGCTTCATATAACATTGCCAGGGCAAATTGTGCTTCATCCTTTAAAAGCTCTGACTGCCCCTGTTTGATCTGCATAAAATATTTTCTGGCCCCTTTAAAATCTTTTCTGGCAATGCATGTATTGCCAAGGGATGCTAAAAGGAAATTGTTTATCAAGGCTTCATTTTTGAAGATTTCAAGGGCTTTTTGATAATATTTATAGCTTTGATCAAATTTTGAAGCATCATAGCTTATTTTGGCAAACTGAATTAGAGCCTGTTTACCTGCAGCTGTATTGGGATAATCTGCAAAAATAGCTGTAAAATCATTTTCAGTTTCAATATAGCCTTTTTGAGGATCATCGGCTTTGTCATATTTTGCTAATATCTGGGTGACAAGTGTTGAAGCAGTTTTTTCAGATTTCTGGAAGCTATACATAACCGATGCAAACACCACTGCCACAAGAACAAAAGCACCTGCAATTAAAAGCAATTGATTTTTGTATTCCTTTGCATAGGTAATTGCCTTTAAAAGACCTGCCTGAAAAGGGTCTATCTGCTCAAGTTCTTTTTTACGTTCATTTGATACTTTTTGTTCTGACATTCTTTAATTCCTTTTTATATTGAAGCAACGGGATATGAGCTGTTCTTGATTATTTTTTGCCAGCCACAAAACTTAAATTCCCTGTTTCTTGTTCATCACCACACCAGTGTTTTATAAATCCAGCCGACATCACCATCAGCATGTTCAATTTTCAACCAATTTCCTTTTTTTGCAAGGACCTTAAAGGGCACTCCCTTTTCAACTGTAAACAGAACCTGACTTTTTTTTGATGACCCTGATCTGACATTGCATTTTGCTTTGTTGGTGATTACTCCTTGCACCTTGCCGAGAAGGGATTCATGAATCCATGCCACATCATTTTCAAAATCCTTTATTTTATACCAATTTCCTTTTTTCTTAACAATTTTAACAGGATGATACTGTTCCACCTGCCATAATACATCATACTTTGTTCCAGGCCCTGAACGCATATTGGCAATACTTGCAGTCACAGACAATCTTTGTTGTGCAAAAGCTAATCCCGGCGTGATCATAAGAACTGTAATGAAGATAAAAATAATTTTAATATCAGTTCTTATATGCATATCATTCATAAAAATCTCCCTTGTTTCGGAATCTTTAATTGTGCTGTCTCTTTAACCAGCACCTAACAATCTTCCAGTTTGATATACCAGAAAAGACATACCCCATGCAACCATAGTTGTATATATTAAATTAAACCCTGCCCATTTTACTGAAGTTTCCCTGTAAATTGTAACAATAGTAGCAAAACAAGGAACATACAATAAAACAAAAACCATCATGGATAGAGCAGATAAAGCTGTCATTCCTGATTTTTTAAGTGCTTTTTCAAGGGCATTGCCCTCACCATTGCCAACCCCATATAACACACCCATGGTACTGACAACAACCTCTTTGGCAACAAAACCTGTAACAAGTGCCACACTTGCCTGCCACCCGATTCCAATGGGTGCAAAAAACGGTTCCAATGCTTTGCCAATTTGGCCGATATATGATTTGGCAACACGCTCTATCTCTTGTTTATTTTCAATATCCTTGATTTCCAGACTCAATTGTCGTGTTAAATTCTCTGCTTTGTGAGCATCTGCCCCGGCTATTTTCTGGAAAAACTCAGATTTTATTTTATCTATTTTTTTATCATACTCCACACTATGGTAAATGGATCTTGGAAAACTTGAAAGTGCCCAGATAATAATTGAGCCAACAAGAATAACCCCACCCATTTTTTTTAAAAACATTTTACTCCTGTCCCACATATGGATTAAAAGGCTTTTCAGCATGGGCATTCTATATGGAGGCAATTCCATAATAAATGGAGCCTCTTCTCCTCTAAAAAAAACAGCCCTTAAAAGACGTCCCGAAAGAATTGCTATGACAATACCTGTAAAATACAAAATAAATATAATGGTGCCTGCCTGCTGTGCAAAAAAACTGCCGGCAAGTACAATGTAGACTGGAAGCTTTGCAGAGCAGGACATGAAAGGTGTCATTAAAATTGTTAAAATACGATCCCTGCGGCTTTCCAATGTTCTGGTGGCCATAATTGCCGGCACACTGCACCCAAACCCCATTAACATTGGAATAAAAGATTTCCCGTGGAGTCCAGAGGTATGCATTACTCTGTCCATTAAAAAGGCAGCTCTTGCCATATAACCGGTATCCTCAAACAGGGCAATACAAAAAAACAGAATAAGAATATTGGGAAGAAAAATAATAACACTGCCAATGCCGGCAATAACACCATCCAATAACAGATCTTTCAGCATGGTGTCAGGCAAAGCTTTATCAAGGATTGAGCTAACCCATGAAACAAACATCTCTATCCATTCCATGGGATATGCTCCAAGGCTGAATGACAATTGAAACATGGCCCATATAAAAAAAATAAATACAGGAATCCCTAAAAATCTGTTTGTCAGTACAAGATCAATATTGCGTGATATATCAATCCTCTTAATTGCAAGCAGAGTTACACTCTCTTTTATAAGCCCTGCAATTACACCATATCTGTCCTCGGTAAGCACAATATCAAAATCATCATCAAACAAGTCATACACTCTTTTGCGGCATTCTTCAGCTGTCTGGAAAATCGCTTTTGATGCTTGATGTGGTGCTTGATTTGAGACCCTGTTTGAAATTGGGGATGACGGATTTTCAAATCTGCTTTTAACAATTTTATCATCCTCAAGAATTTTAATTGCACTCCATCTCAAAGCACCATCAACATTAATTTTACTTTCAAGAATAGTTGTTTCAATCTTTGCAATACACTTTTCTATCTCTTTGCTGTATTTTATGTTACGGCTTTTTTTGCCTTTATTAAATTGTCTGATTTCCTCAATTGCTGCCTTGATAAGAGTATCAATTCCCTTGTTTTTATTTCCAATGGTGAAAACAACGGGCAGTCCAAGCAATTGTGATAATTTTTTTTCATCTATTTTCATTCCCTTTGCCTCGGCAACATCTGCCATATTCAATACAAAGAGAACAGGACGTCCGAGTTCCATTATCTGAATGGCAAGGAAAAGACTTCTTTCAAGGCTTGAAGCATCAATTATATTAATAACAATATCGGGATTTTCATTTAAAATAAAATCCCTTGCTGTAATCTCTTCAATTGAAAATGGTGTAAGGCTGTATGTGCCCGGAAGATCAACAATATTTAAATCATATTCCTTATACTTTAACCTGCCCTCTTTTTTCTCCACAGTCACACCCGGCCAGTTACCAACCTTCTGCCTGGCTCCTGTGAGATTATTAAATATGGTTGTCTTGCCGCAATTGGGGTTTCCTGCAAGGGCAATAGTCAATTTTTTTTTCATATCATTTTTGTATATATTTTACCTTTTCCACAAAGATACTAGCTGCTTCTTCAACCCTGAGCGATATATGATACCCTTTAATTACTAATTCGATTGGGTCTTTAAGGGGTGCATATTTTTCAACATATATTTTTGAGCCCCTGTTAATGCCCATTTCAAGCAGTCTGCGCCGTAAAAGTCCTTCACCTGAAACTTTTTGAATTACTCCTTCCTGGCCTGTTTTCATTTGACTGAGCTTCATGGGCGATTGTTGAGCATCCTCTGATTCCTGCATTATTTCAGAATCTTTTTTTAAAGCCTGATTAAAAGGCTGAACCCTGATTTTTTCTGCCATGCCCTTTCCCAGCACCAGACGGTTTTCGCCAACGGCAATTACTACCTGACCGCCAAAACCGCTTGAAACAATCTCAATTAAATCTCCAATTTTAAGCCCCATGGAAGAAATTCTAAGCTGCATATTCTTACCTGCTTCAAACTCTTTTACAATGAGTTTTTCTCCCTGTTTTGCCATATGCAGTGGAACAAGAGTATCACGGATTTTCAGGCATTTAGAACAGATGCCATACAACTCCATTTTATGCTGAAGCATTAAAAATCCATAGGCATCTGCAACTTTCAGCTGCTGCCTTTCTATTGCTTCATCTTTAAATTCAACTATATTACCGCACTTGGTACAAACCATATGATCATGATGTAAGCCAAGGTGCCTGTGCTCATATTGGGTCTGCTTATCATCAAACTCTATTTTGCTTGCAAATCCAAATCTGCATAAAAGCTCCATGCTGTTTAATACAAAGCCTTCATCAAGCTTAAGTTTGTCTTGTTTCAACTGAGCCAAAATATCTTTAATGGTTACATGATGCTCAAGTTGTAAAAAAGCTTCCAAAACCTGAAATCTTAAATTAAACTGATCAACACCCTGCTGTTGAAACAATCTTTTAAACTGCTTTTTTTCCTGCTCATGTTTATTGATCATATACTTAATCCCTTAAACTGGCATGGGAAGAGTGTAATATTCCACCCACAACAAAATACTAAAGAATAATAACAATTAAAGTCAGAAAAACAAGGAATTAAAATATTATCTGAATATTTGCCATAACCCGTAACCCGTGTGTTTGCCTTGCAGTCGTTTGGTGGAACATTGCAACAGATTCTAAGATTCATTGTACTGACCTCCAAAAACTTAGGTTTTCTTCTCTCAAACACTTTAGCGGCTGGGAATAAAAGAAATTCAGCTACTGCATGTTGTGGCCGGATGAGCTTTTCTGATTTTGGCTATGATCCTTTTAGGTTTTATAATTTTACCAGCGGCTGCTCGAAACAGCCCTATAAGATTGCCACAACGGAACTATCTAAATACTTTAGATAATTAATATCGATAATTATTGACAAAATGAATATATATAAGCATAAAAAGATAAGAATTGGCATTAAATGAGATAGATTATGGAATTTATCAAAATTAAATGGTAAAATAATTATCTTGACTTTTGTAAAAATTTATGTT
>CAZYDL010000022.1:0-9622 GCA_964646305.1 uncultured Desulfobacula sp.
ACTGCAAAATAGTATGTTGCTGTAGGCGCAAGTGTTAAAAGATCCAAATCATAGGAGCTTACATTACCAACATCAAGTATTTGATCATATTGACCGGGAATTGTTCCATAGTGGACTTTATAACCTGCAATCACACACTCTGCAGTTGAATCAACCGGGCTCCAGTGAAGTACGGCAGCAAATGAAGAAGAGGTAATTGTAAAAGAAAAAATAATAATAAAAAGTCCATAACAATTGCCATTAAAAAAAAATTTATACATATAATTTTACTTTTGCTGTTAAGCTGATTTGTTGTTGCGTTCACATGTGTGACAGCATGAAAGCACATTTTAATTTGTTTGCCGGCCAAATTACCATACTGCACTATCCTGATTACTAACAAATACCATGCCAAGACACAATAAATCATAATATATTGATATCATTATATTTTTTAAAAAGCTGTTTAATATCCAAAATAAATTTATGCATGGAATTCCATACACTATTTTCTCTCCTGGCATGCTCCCCAGAGTACAAGGGGTATTTGCCTTTCAAATAGTGACTGGTTTTTCCTACGCTTATTTTTCTAAAAAAGAGGCCTGAAAAATTTTTAATCTCCTTTTAAAGGAATTTATGGAAGAGATACTCCCATCAAACAATAATTACACAATTTTAAAAGGCTTAAAAACAAGGATTCATAAGGGATGGGATGAAAAACAACCAGGACGCAGAATTATTGCATTTTTTTTATTTAAACTTAGAGGGAGATCTGTAAAGGATGAGGTTTTGTATGGAATTTCCTACACCTGCTTTCTAAAATCGTCTGCCTTTAACCCGCATTTTTTCATGAGCTCATAAAGATCAGCCCTGTATTTCCCGGCGAGTTTAGCAGCCCTGGATACATTCCCCTGTGTTAATTCAAGCAGTTGCATTAGATAATCTCTTTCAAAATCCAATTTGGCATCTTTTAAAGATTTTACTCCATGAAGGAAAAGCTCTGCCTCGTTTAGAATAATCAAATCATTGGAAATAATATCACTGTCAGACATGGCAACACTGTATTCAATAACATTTTTAAGTTCTCTAATATTACCCGGCCACAATGATTGAAGCAATTTTTCCATGGCTCCGGCAGAAAACTTCTTCACAGGCTTATCCATCTTGGTTTTGAATTCATTTAAAAAATGGTTGGCCAAAAGAGGAATGCTTTCCTTTCTTTCCCTCAAAGGAGGGAGCTTGATTGGAATCACATGGATTCGATAATAGAGATCTTCTCTGAACTTTCCTTTTTTTACTTCCTGTGCAATATCTGTATTGGTTGCGGAAACCATTCTCACATTTAATATAACTTTTTCTCCTCCACCAAGAGGATAAAATTCATTTTCCTGAATAACCCTGAGCAGCTTGGCTTGGACATTAAGCGGAATTTCTGAAATTTCATCAAAAAAGAATGTACCTCCCTGGGCTTTTTCCAGCAATCCCTGCCTGCTGCTCACAGCTCCGGTAAAAGCTCCCTTTGTATGACCAAAAAGTTCACTTTCAAAAAGTGTTTCAGGAATAGCCCCACAATTAACCGCTATAAACGGGGCATCTTTTCGGGAACTTGCAACATGCAGGGTTTTAGCAATAAGCTCTTTGCCTGTACCGCTCTCACCCTGGATCAAAACATTGGAATCAGTATCAGCAGCCTGGGCAACAAGTTTAAGAACTTTTTTCATTTTTTTGTCTCTGCCGATGATGTTGTCAAACCCGTATTGTTTTGACACCATACCACGAAGTTCCTTGACTTCTTTTACCAGTTTTTTCTTTTCAAGGCAGGCTCTCACCTGTTGAATAAGCTCGGCATCCTTAAAAGGTTTTGTCAAAAAGGAGTGAGCCCCCTTTTGAATGGCTTCCACTGCCCGTTGAATTGTTCCGTAGGCAGTTAGAACTATGACAGGCAGATCAGGATCAACCCCATGGAGTTTTTCCATCAATTGAATACCTGTTTCTTCTTTTAATTGATAATCAATAAGGGCCAGATCAAAAAAACCCTGATTCTGGAGAACAAGTGCTTCATCACCACTTTCTACACCTGTTATAGAATAGTTTTCTGCCTCAAGCCTCATGGTCAGAACTTTTAAAATTGCAGGATCATCATCCACAATTAGAATTTTTTCCATTTTTCGTCCCTATTGTGTGGAATTAATATTTTGTTCACTTTGAAGATCAATCTTTTTGAAATCCTCTATCTGCTGCTGAAGTGTTTTGTTTTCAATCTTGAGGCTTTCCATGGTTTTTAAAGTTGTGTTCATGCCTCTGAGCTCATGGGTTAATGTATCAATTTTTGCATTTAAACTATTTTTCACTAAGTTCATCTCTCTATTCATTAGATCCAATTGCTCAATGTTTTGAGATTGTTTAAGGTGGTTTTTTTTATCTTGAATTACTCTATTGAGAAGTATTGCATTTATTCTGGCAGATAAAATTATTACCCGGGAATATTCACGACTCACATTTTCCGAGTCAGCGTAACGCCTTTCAAGTTTTTTGTTTTCAGCAAGAGCGGCTTTGTATTTCTCCTGATCAACACAATAGAAAATTTGCTCAAATTGCGTTATATCTGCTTCATATAATGGTTTTTTAAACAATGGCTGAAATCTAGCGCCCTGGCAGCTGGATAAGAGCATTATCAATACCAGACCAATTGCCATATTCCTAATCTTATGGATTGCCTTAATTTTTACTTTCATGTAATTAAAAACCATTGCTAAGTTCCAATTTGCTTTTTCATATAAAATGGTAAGGTAAAAAACAATTGAGTACCATTTGGATAATCGCTTTCTGCCCATATATCCCCTCCATGTGCTTTTACAATATGTTTTGAAATGGAAAGCCCGAGCCCTGTTCCCATCCGGGTTCCAATGCCGTTGTCAATCTGTCTGAATTTTTCAAAAATTGCGTTTAAATATTCTGGTTTGATGCCACATCCATTGTCAGCAATGGAAATAATGACCCTTTTATTTTCTTTGTCCAGCATACACTTAACAAGAATTTTGCCATGGATAGGAGTAAACTTCAAGGCATTGCCCATGAGGTTATCCAGAATCTCCCTGATCCTGTCTTCATCTGCTGATAGTGCTGGAAGTATGGGTGGAGGGGAAAATTCAAGATCTATATTTTTTTTATATGCCATGGGTGCAAGCTTTAAAATTGATTTTCGAATATTAAGAGCCAGATCAAAATCTTCAAACTGGTAGTCCATTGCCCTGGCTTCCATTTTAGAGTAATCAAGAAGCCTGAGTACAGAATTTAAAAGCCGGTCACACTCCTCATGGATCAAGGAGTACAATTCATACAGTTTTTGAGGGCTATCAGAATAGAGATCATTTGACAGCATGATGGAGGCCTCTTTAATTGCTGTCACCGGTGTCCTGAGTTCATGGGATACATGGCTGATAAAATCCCCCTTTAAATCATCCAGTTCACGTAGCCTTTTTGACATGACATTAAAATGGCGGGAGAGATCCCGAATTTCACGGGGACCATCAATGGTTTGCAACTCAATAAAATGACCCTGGGAAATCTCCTGGATTTTTTCTTTAAAACTGGAAATCGACCTTGTTATGGAACGTGTGTTGGTAAGGGCAATAAATATACCCAAAAGTACTGTTAAACCTGTAATAATAAGAGTCATAATCAAAATCTGCCGGATTAAGCGATTTGTTAAATCTGTATTTTCACTAATCTGCTGCTTGTTTTGATTAATTATATCTTTTAAATTGATAATAATTTGTTCCAATTCAAAATTATTATCTTGCAGACTGGTATTAGAGTCATCATTTTTCACCAGGTTTATATTTTCCTCAAAACAAATCATTAAGTCCATGTAAAGCAGCTTAATATCAGAAAACAGATGCTGCTGCTCCTCCTCAAATTCAATGAGATGGTTCAAATGTTTAAAATCTTCTTCTATCAAAATATTTAAATGTAGAACCCGCTGATAGTAATCCATATCAACAGACACATAATATTTTTTAATAAACTTCACCAAAGAGGTAAAAGAATCCAAAAGGCGGTCACCAATAATCAAACTGGCCGAGTTTACTTGAACAATGTGCCGGGTTATTTTCTGAAGGTTGGAAAGCTTATAGGTAACCGCTCCACCCCAAAAGGCGACTAAAAAAAGAATAATCAGATTTCCTAAAATCAGGCGTTTAAAAATAGACATATTAAAAATTTGCATTTGAAAAGTGTGTTAACTTTTAGGCTGAGAAGATGCTTTCTGTCAAGTAAAATGTAAAAAGAAAAAGAATAATTGAAAAAAAAGAAAATATAATCTATGATCTTCAAAAATAACACTGTGTATATTATAAACCTTGGGATTGGAGTAAATTAATGAAAAAAATTAAATACTTTTTATGGTTGATTATCCTCATAGCACTTGGAATTTTGGTTTATCAGAATTTAGACTTTTTTCTGGCAAAACAAGCCCTGAAATTTGACCTTAAAATCTCATCCTGGAACTGGACAATACCAGAGCTTCAAAATATTGTTTTTTTTGCAATCTGTTTTTTCATAGGCTTTATTCTTGCCGGCATGAAATGGTTAATGGTAAATTTTAAATTTAAAAAAGAAGTTAAAACAAAAGAAGCTGCTATTATATCTCTTAAAGAACAGCTCAATGCATTAAAAGCAGAGCTTGATGTATTTCAGCATGATCCCTATATAAAAAAAGATCTGGAAGAAAAAGCACAGGAGACTGAGCAGGAAAAAGAAAAACCCAATACTGCCGACTGATTCTTCTTTCAATAAAATTAGCACATGAACAAAAAAAAGAATACTCCCATGATGGAGCAATATCTCTCCATCAAGGAATCATATAAAGATGCAATCTTATTTTACCGCATGGGCGATTTCTATGAAATGTTCCATTCCGATGCTAAAAAGGCAGCTTCCATACTGGAGATTGCCTTAACATCAAGAAATAAAAATGATGACAATCCTGTTCCCATGTGTGGAGTACCTTTTAAAGCTGCTGATAATTATATTGCAAAACTTATTAAAAGCGGCTGCAAGGTTGCTGTGTGCGAGCAGATGGAGGATGCAGCTGCAAGTAAAGGTCTGGTAAAAAGACAGGTCACAAGAGTAATCACTCCCGGTATGATTCTAAATGAAGAGTTATTGGATAAAAAATCCAATAATTTTCTTCTTGCTCTGGCAAAAACCAATCAGTTTTCCGCCATTGCATATCTGGATATATCAACCGGCACATTTAAAACCTGCCAGGTTAAAAACAGAACATCAAAATTCCCCCAGGATTTAATTGATGAAGCATTAAAAGTTGATCCAAGAGAAATCCTTCTGCCTTCCAACTTTGAGAAAGATCCTGTTCATAAAAATATCTATAATATCTTTTCAGGGCGGCAAATCACCTTTATTGATAAAAATGAATTTTACCTGGAAGAGGCAAAAACAAAACTTTTAAAGAAATTCCGACTCAGAAGCCTTCAGGGCTTTGGAATGGAAAAACTTCATGCATGCACCTGTGCTGCCGGTGCAATCCTCTCCTATGTTCAGGATACCCAGATGCAGGACACAAAGCATATATTTCAAATTTCCCCCTATGATTTAAAAAACTTTCTTGTCATTGATGACAGATCCTGTAAAAACCTTGAACTGCTTGCCAATATTCAAACTTTGGATAAAAAAGGAACATTGATCCATGTGCTTGACAGGACAGTGACTGCCATGGGTTCAAGATTGATTAAAAACCTTATCAGATATCCTCTAATTGATAATAAAGAAATAACACAGCGTTTAGACTGCATTGAGGAGATAACAAAAGCTTCCCATATCCATCAATTAATCATAAATCATCTTAAATCTGTTTATGATCTTGAACGCCTTGGCAGTAAAATTTCCATGGGACAGGGAAATGCCAGGGACTTGATTGCCTTAAAACACTCTTTGCAGAGGCTCCCCCTTATTTTTAAAGAGCTTTGTTTATTTAAAAGCCCTCTCCTCAATGGAAACAAGCTTGAAAAAAAGGATAAAATTTTAAACCAGCTTAACCTGCTTGCCAATTTTATTGAAGATTCCATAAGAGAGGATGCCACCCACCTTTTAAATGAAGGTGGGCTTATTAAAGATGGTTACAGCCAAGAATTAGATGAACTGCTCTTGGTTTCTCGGGATGGCAAATCCTGGATTGCAAAAACAGAAGCTAAAGAGAGAGAAACAACAAAATTATCTTCACTTAAAATTAAATATAATAAAGTATTTGGATATTTTATAGAAGTCTCCAGAGCACAGGCAGACAAGGTTCCTGATCATTATATTAGAAAACAGACCCTTGTGAATGCAGAGAGATTTATCACCGATGAAATGAAGCAGGTTGAATCCACTATTTTAAATGCCCAGGATAAACGATGTGCACTGGAATATGAAATTTTTTCATCCATCAGAGATAAGATAATTTCCCAGGCTGACCTGATTCTTAAGATGGCAGATTTCATTGCCCATATTGATGCTTTCCAGGGTCTTGCCAGGGCAGCATCGGAAAACTCCTACACAAAACCTCAAATAAATGAAGACAATCAGATTATAATTGAAGATGGCCGTCATCCTGTGGTGGAAAAACTTATTCAAGGTGAGAGATATGTTCCTAACTCCATTACAATGGACAATACCAATAACCAGATCCTGCTGATTACCGGCCCGAACATGGCAGGCAAATCAACTGTATTAAGGCAGGTTGCCCTGACCATATTAATGGCTCAAATGGGGTCATTTGTCCCTGCAAAAAAAGCATCCCTTTGCATTGTGGATAGAATATTTACACGGGTTGGCGCATTGGATAATCTATCTTCCGGACAAAGTACTTTTATGGTGGAGATGGAAGAAACCGCCAATATTGTAAATAATGCTACTCCACAAAGCCTTGTCATTCTCGATGAAATTGGAAGAGGCACCAGCACCTATGATGGAATGAGCATTGCCTGGGCAGTTGCAGAACACCTTCACGACCTTGATAACAAAGGAGTCAAAACTCTTTTTGCCACACACTACCATGAAATGATAAAACTTGAGAAGATAAAGCCCAGGATAAAAAATTTTAATATTGCTGTTAAGGAATTTAATGATAATATTGTTTTTTTAAGAAAACTTGTAAAAGGTGGAACCAATAAAAGTTATGGCATTCAGGTAGCACGCCTTGCTGGTATTCCCGACATTGTGATTAACAATGCAAAATATATATTGTCAGGTATTGAACAAAAAAATAATACAGATATGGTCAAACTTGAGCCCCGGAAAACCCAAAAAAAAAGAGGGAGAAAAAAGCTAAGAGATAAAAACCAGATCGAATTATTCAACAATAGTGAACAAGTCCTTAAAAAAATGTTGGAAAAAATTGATATTTCAAGTATTACTCCTCTTGAAGCTTTGAACCTGTTAAATGATTTAAAAAAGAAAAGCATGACAAATGTTTAATTGCAAAACCCGCATACTGCTGACATATTGTTTAATAATTATTTTATCAGGAATTTTTGTTTTTTCTACAAGTAGTGCACAAGCCAGTGCAAAACAAAAATACCTTGCTGCTGATTCATGCTATAAAAAGCTTCGCAATCTGCCCCTTAGAAAACAGACAGCAGGGAAATGGCTTAAATGTATCAGCCAGTATGAGATCATTTACAGACTTTATCCTGACAACTCATGGGCACCTGCAGGGATGTATAAGGCTTCACAGCTTTACATAAAGCTGTCAAAATTATCCGGGAAAAAACAATATAAGATTCAGGCTGCTGATCTTCTGTCAAGGCTTGGCAATAAATATCCTGGGAGTGCATATGCAGGCCGTGCCAGAACCCTGCTTAAATCAATCAAGGTTGATCCGAGACTTTATGCAAAAAAAATCAAGCATATTAAGTCAAAAAAGCAATTGACAAAAAATGATGTGCTCATCAGAAAATTCACTCAAAATGAAAACAAAATCTATACTCACACCTCCATGGATAAGAAAAAACCTCTGCCGCCTAAACAGAAACTTTCAGGGGATGCCACAATTTCTGATCTTCGTTTCTGGTCCAACCCGGAATACACAAGGATTGTTGTAAACGCAGATAGAGAAAGAGATTATTCCCATAAACTTTTAAAAAAAGACCCTAAAATCAATAAAATTTTTCAACGGCTTTACATTGACATTGATCAATCAAGACTTGGAAAAAATGTTGCCGACCATACTGATATAAATGATAATCTTTTAAAACAAGCCAGGGCAGCGCAATATAAACCTCATACGGTACGGGTTGTTGTGGATATTAAATCCTTTGAAAATTATAAAATATTCTCCTTAAAAGATCCTTTCCGAATTGTTATTGATGTATGGGGAAAAGGTTCCAACGGTGCCCCTGCTCCAAAACAAAAACTGCAAACTGCTGATTCAGGCAAAGCTAAAAAACCGGTAAAACTCCATCAAATAACAACTGACCATTTAAAATCCTCAGATATTGCACGCCAGCTTGCCCTGGGAGTTAAAACCATTGTCATTGATCCCGGGCATGGAGGGCGTGATCCAGGCGCACCTGGTTATTATAAAAATGTATGGGAAAAAGATATTGTTCTTAACCTTGCCAAAAAACTTGCAAAAACATTAAGGGATCGTTTACAATGTACTGTTCTATTAACAAGATCAACAGACAAAAAACTGACCCTTGAGGAGAGAACCGCCATTGCAAATACAAAAAAAGCCGATCTTTTTATCTCCCTTCACTGCAATGCAGCAAAAAATAAAAATCTTAAGGGAATTGAAACCTATCTTCTTAATCTTGCCACGGATGAGCAGGCAATTGCTGTTGCAGCAAGGGAGAATGCGACTTCAGAAAAAAATATTTCCGACCTTGAATATATATTAAGCGATTTAATGAAGCATGCAAAAATAAACGAATCCAGGAGACTTGCAAATACAGTACAGACCTCTTTTGTAAAAGGGATGAAGAGAAAATACTCAGGAATTGATGACCATGGAGTTAAACAGGCACCATTTTATGTCCTGCTCGGTGCAAGGATGCCGTCCATACTGATTGAGACAGGTTTTTTAAGCAATAAAAAAGAGTGTAAACGTCTCATGAGCGATTCATATCAGACTGCCATCAGTCATACCATCACCGATGGTATTAAAAAATATATAGATGCAACAAATCCACGACAATTATAACCGCCACAGGCGGTATGGGAACAAAATTTACAGGAGCAGTAAAACTTTCATACAAAAAACAAAACAAGGAGAAGATCATGTCTTTTGAAAACATTATTCTTGAAACTGAAAACAACATTGCAACTATTTTTTTTAACAGACCCAAAGCCTTAAATGCGCTGAACAATGCATTGTTTGATGAATTAGATATTGCGCTTGATGAAATAAATGCAAACAAGGATATTAAGGTGCTTATCCTGACAGGCAAGGGAGACAAAGCTTTTGTTGCAGGAGCAGATATTGCAGAGCTGGTAAAAATGAATCCTTTACAGGCTAAAACTTTTTCCAGAAAAGGACAAAAAGTATTTTCAAAACTTGAAGAACTGCCCATTCCAACCATTGCTGCTGTGAACGGTTTTGCCCTTGGAGGAGGTTTGGAAGCTGCCATGGGCTGTGATTTTA
>CAZYDL010000022.1:9632-18938 GCA_964646305.1 uncultured Desulfobacula sp.
GATTTTATTTATGCTTCTGAAAAAGCACTTTTTGGCCTGCCGGAAATCAATCTTGGATTGATTCCTGGATTTGGTGGGACCCAGAGGCTTGCAAGGCGTGCTGGGATAAACAGGGCAAAAGAACTTGTCTTTACCGGAAAAAACATTAATCCTCAAACGGCATTTGAATATGGTATTGTTAATAAAATCTGCAAACCTGAAGCATTGATGGAAGATGTTTTAAAAACAGCAAATCTTATTGCATCAAAGGGCAAAGTAGCCTTGCGATCTGCTAAAGAAGCCATCCAAAATGGTCTTAATACTGATATTGAAACAGGATGCAAAATTGAAAATGATATTTTTGGTCTGACCATGGTAAGTGAAGATGCAAAAGAGGGAACTACTGCCTTTCTTGAAAAAAGAAAACCAGAATTTAAGGCAGACCTTTATTAATGCACTATTCCATAACTTCTATAGTTAAAAATAGTTATCAGTTGTCAGTGTTCAGTTATCAGCAAAAATATACTGACAACTTGCAACTGCTAACTGATAACTCAAATTTATTTTGCGGATTCCCCGCTTTGGATTTAAAAGGAGTTTAGCATATGTTTGTTGAACAGATATCCATATTCATTGAAAACAAGGAAGGCCGCCTTGCTGAAGTCACTGCCATCCTAAGAGATGCCAATGTCAATATAAGAGCATTATCTCTTGCTGATACAACTGATTTTGGTGTATTGCGCCTGATCGTTAATAACAATGATAAAGCAGAACAGGCTTTGAAAAAAGAAGGGTTTACTGTGGGCATGACTAAGGTTCTCGCAGTTGAGGTAAATGATGAACCAGGTGGTTTGAACAAGATACTGGATCCTCTTTGTGAGAATGAAGTAAATGTCGAATACATGTACGCATTTGCCAATCCACAATGCAAACATGCCATCATGATTTTCCGATTTGACGACTATGATAAGGCTTTAAAAATCCTTGATCAAAAAAACATAAAAGTTATTACCAGTCAGGAAATTACTGAGCTATGAGGTCTCGAAGAGTGAGGTATGAGTTATCTTCACTCTTCTCCTCAACACCCATCACTAACAATTGAACCACACTACCTTAGTACTGATTCATCAAGGGTAACTTTTCTCACAAGGTCTTTGTAATCAGATGCAGCCGGACATCCAGGAGCAAACTCAAAAATGGATTTTCCATAGGAGGGTGCTTCGGAAAGACTTTCAGAGTATCTTATGGGTGTACACATATATTCTGGATATAGTTTTTCTAACTGTGCATATATTGTTTCTGGGCCTTTGATTCTTGTATCCATAAAAGTTGGAACAATATATTTTAAAGCAATCTCCTTCCTGTATTTTTGAATAGACCCAAGGCTTTTCATAAATTCTGCCAGTCCCTGCAAAGGCATCACTTCCAATGCAACAGGCACAAGAACCTCTGTGGCATAAAATAGGACATTTACAATGAGCTGATCCCAGCCGGGAGCTGTATCAATAATAACAAAATCATATCTGTCATCCAGCTCTTTCATGGCTTCAGTCATGGTCCATTCAGCACCAAAACTTTTCCTGTCAATAATTCGTTTAACTCCTGCCAGAGATTTTCCGCCTGCAAGGAGCCATAAATTTTTTCTAGCTCTTACAATACACTCTTCCGGAGCAAGCTCTTTGGTCAACAATTCTGTTAAACCAACCCGTGGCTTTTTACCAAGGATATAGGAAGACTGCCCCTGGGTGTCTGTATCCACAAGCAATACCTTATACCCTGCAAGGGCAAGACCAGAGCTTAAATTAACTGAAGTAGTGGTTTTACCCACACCGCCTTTGCTTAAAGTAACACAAATTTTTCTTGGGCCTTGGTTTTCTTTTTCAGGTTTGTTCTGTTCCTCTGCAAGGAGTTTATCAAGCTCAACAGGAAATTTATGGTTGCATGATTTGCACCGTGCAGCAATTTTCTTCCCAATAGAGGCATTCTGCTTAATTGTATTAGAATCAACATTGTGTTTTTTTGCACACTTAGGACAGACGATGATAGCCACTAATCCTCCTTTTTAAGTTCCTCGACAATAGCATTCACTGCAATTCTGGCTATTTGTTTCATGGAAATTTTTTTCTTTTCCGGAGGAACTTTAACTTTAATTTTAGCTTTGCCTTCCCAAACCTGAACAGATACATTCCCCTTTGAAGCCTGCCATGTTTTCTCTCCATAATCTTCTAAAATTACATCTTTTATTTTAGCATCTTTTCTATAAATCAGGCAGTCTAATTCTTCAACAGGAGCGGCAAAATCATTCCCAAGACCTTCCAGGATATTATCCATTATATCTATTTTTTTATGGTTCATATATTTTGTTAAACACCATATTTTATGAAAAAGCTCTTATGATTAATTTAATAATTCTCTTTTTTCGTATTTCATTATAAACCACCCATTATGACGATTATTTTATTTTAATAATTCATCTTTCATTTTTAAAACAATCTTATTTAATAGATCTGCATCTTTTCTATAAATCAGGCAGTCTAATTCTTCAACAGGAGCGGCAAAATCATTCCCAAGACCTTCCAGGATATTATCCATTATATCTATTTTTTTATGGTTCATATATTTTGTTAAACACCATATTTTATGAAAAAGCTCTTATGATTAATTTAATAATTCTCTTTTTTCGTATTTCATTATAAACCACCCATTATGACGATTATTTTATTTTAATAATTCATCTTTCATTTTTAAAACAATCTTATTTAATAGATCTGCACTCTGCCTGTCAAGATCTATCCATTGGATACCACATTGCAGTGTCATTTCACTTCCCAGAGAGCAGTGAACAACTCTTGCCTTTAAATTTTCAAACACATGATCAAATATATGCAGTTCACAATTTTCAATTATTTCATTAATGGCAAAGGCAGTATTGTCCTCTGGGCTTATTCCAATACCGTCTGGAGAAATATCAAATACTATGTATTGAATTTTATCAATCACAAGAAAAATATTTTCCAGGCTTTCAATGGGAATACGAAAAGAATTACGAACGATTTTTGATGAATCAATATCTTCGTTGTTTTTTTGAAACTCAATGGATTGACTACTCATGGTGGCTCACCTTTGAATTTTATAAAATTTAAAATTTTATCTTTTTTTCATATCTATTAACTTAATTTTAAATAAAAATATACCAGTTAAGAACTTATCAGGCAAGCAAAATTGTCGACAGCTTGTTATAAAGCGCCATTTTGTGAGCATACGCTCCTCTTTGAGTCCCAATTGATATGTTTAAAAAAATAAAAAAGGGATGCGGAAAATTAAATATCCAGCATCCCTTTTTAGTAAAAAAATTAACTACTTAAAAATGTATGTTTAATGTGCGCCTAGTGCAGCAAGAGCTGCTGTAAGTCCAGGATGAGCATACATCAGGATCAGAGAAACAACAAGTGCATAAATAGCTAGAGATTCAATCATTGCAAGACCAATGAGCATATTAACCTGAATTTTACCGGTTGCTTCCGGGTTTCTTGAAATACCTGTCATTGCTCCACCAACGGCTGTACCCATACCAATACCGCAACCTAATGCTGCTATACCGATTGCAAGACCAGCTGCCAACACAGTTCCTGTTAGAAAATCCATTCTTTACTCCTTTATAATAATAATAATTAAATAATATAAAATAACGGGCTTCTTCCGTGTCCCCCGTAAAACTTAAATTTAATGTGCTTCTTCTATGGCGCCTGCAATATACATGGTTGCAAGCAAAAAGAAAACAAATGCCTGTACAAGCGCAACAAATGCACCAAGAGCCATAATCGGCAGAGGTACGAGAAATGCTCCTGCCAATAATAAAAGTATTCCAACTACAAGTTCGTGTCCTGCCATATTCCCAAAAAGACGGAAAGTAAGAGAGAGAACCCTTGCAATATGGCTTACAATCTCAATGGGTAAAAACATTGGAATCATTATAGGTATGGGGCCTAAAAAATGTTTTATATATTTGACGCCATGATACTGAAGGCCGATGACATGACTCCATCCAACTGCAATTAAAGCACAGGCCAGAGTTGTATTAATACTGGCTGTGGGAGGAAAAAATCCTGGAAGTAATCCAAAAAGATTTCCCAGTAAAACAAATAAAAATATGGTTATTACAAGTGGAAAAGATTTCCTTCCCTCTTCTCCTGTAATACCAACTACAAACTCTTCAAGCCCTGATACTATAGTTTCAAACACATTCTGTGCATTACCTGGCACCATGGAAACACTTCTGCCTGCAAGCCACCCAAAGAATATCAAAACGATCATACAAAGCCACATATATGTAACATGTGGATTTGCTGCTGCCCACTCTCCCAAACCAAATATCGAAAACAATGAAGTAAGAATTAAATATGGATGTTCCACCTTATACCGCCTCCTTGAAAAATGATCTTGTTAACTCAAATGCCGTAGCAATAAATACACTTACCACAACCACTGACAGACCGGTTACAAGTCCGAGTGGATGAACAATCTGTTTTGATAAAAGCAGATATATTATAATTGCACTTACAGCAAATCGAATATAGTATTTTACGATGATATTAAACACAAGTGAACGTCCCCGGCTTAATACAAGCTCGGGGTCAAACATTTGTTTAAGCGTACTCTTCAAAAGATGAAAATTAATTGCAACAATCAATCCACCGAGAATGATGCCGAGAGTAAACTTCTCAGAGGCCATCATCATGCCTATTATCCCTCCAGATAATAACAGCAGCCAGTTTGTGATTGTCACAAAATCTACAACTTTATTAATATTGTGCATTAAAGCTTTTTTCCCTTTTTAGCTGCCTTGAAAATATTATTGAAACCTGCAGCAATTCCAACTGCCAGACCCACAAACATTAAAACAGGGTCAGTATCAAATTTTTTATCAAGCCATACACCAATGAAAAGACCAATAAAAACAGCAAGTGCCACTGACATTCCAAGGCTGGCAAAATAGCCCAGCTCCCTGATGGTCTTGCCTGTTTCTTTTTTCATTATCCGCCAATAAAACCTTTCCATTTTAGCCTAATGGGCTAATTTCTAATAAAAGCAAATATCATGTGATGAATCGCAAGTCAACATGAAAAAGCATTAAATTATATTTAAAAACCCAGAATCTGAATCATGGGTGACTTCACCTATTATCCAGGCCTTTTGACCATTGGCTTCCATTTTTTCAACAAATGGTCTGCCCAGATGTTTTTCCATACTGATCAATAGGCCTCCAGATGTCTGGGGATCAAACATCAAATCAAGGATTGCCCGCTCAACACTTTCATCAATCTGAATGAACTTCTCAAAAAACTTACGGTTTTTATGGGCTCCTCCAGGTATCATGCCGTTCCTGGCAAAATCCAATACATTATTCAGCAGGGGAACTTGTTTAGTATAAAGCTTAATATTTTTTTTTGATCCCTTTGCCATCTCCAGCAAATGTCCTGCAAGTCCAAACCCTGTTACATCTGTGCATGCATTAACTTTAGATTGTGACATCACATCTGCTGCATCCTTATTAAGCATGGACATGACTCCAACTGCTTCTTTTATATTTTCCTCTTTTGCAATCCTTGCTTTAATGGCAGTTGACATGATTCCTGTACCCACGGGTTTTGTTAAAATAATTGAATCGCCTGTTTTAGCTGCAGAATTGGTTAAAATTTTATCAGGATGAGCTATCCCTGTAACACTCAGACCATACTTAAATTCGGGATCATCAACAGTGTGCCCCCCCACAAGAGTTGCTCCGGATTCATTAATTTTATCAATTCCGCCTTGTAATGTCTGGGTTAAAACACTTTCATCCAAATCTTTGCCTGGAAAACAGACAATATTCATCACTGTTATGGGTGTTCCTCCCATTGCATAGACATCACTCAAAGAGTTGGCAGCAGCAATCTGACCAAACTCATAGGGAGAATCTGTAACAGGAGTCAAAAAATCAAGGGTTTGAATAAGTGCAGTTTTAGAATCAAGTTTATAAACTCCTGCATCATCAGGAGATTCAAGGCCAACAATAAGGTTTGGGTGGGATTTAATTTCAAGCCCTCCCACAATTCGATCCAGTGCCCCTGGATCAAGTTTGGCAGCTCAGCCGGCAGCTTTTACCTTTTGTGTCAAAAAAACTTTATCTGCTTTTGGAGGATTAAAACCTCCCATGTTTAAAATTTCCATTTATAATACCTTTATTATTCTATACAAATTATTCAGAATAGATAATTTTTTCAAATTCAAGGCGGAGGAAAATTTTAACCACAGGCATACACACAGTATTCCGAGGATTAAAATTTTTCACCAACGCAGAAGTTGAGAAAATTAGATTTCTGTAATAGCCTGTCAATTAGACCATGGAGATAACACAGACAAATCTGCCTGTGGTCTTATCTCCTCTGAATGAATAAAATTCATTCATATTGCACTTGGTGCAAATTTCCATATTTTCAATATTATCTCTCTTTATACCTTTATCCATAAGTTGATCACAACTCATTTTCCAGAAATCAAAATAATCTTTACCTTGATATTTATATTTCCACAAAGTTTCAGGAATCTCATCTTTATAATTTATAAACTCAGAACAACACGGGCCAAGGCTTGGAGAAATACCCGCAATAATATTTTCCGGCTGACACCTGAATTCAGATATCATTTGTGCCACACACTCTCCAATGATATTTTCAACACTGCCCTTCCAGCCAGAATGAATATTGGCAATAACTTTGTTTTCACGGTCATACAAAATAACAGCCTGACAGTCAGCAACCTGAATCACAAGAAACAGATTTTTCATATCAGTAATCACACCATCTGCTGTACATGTCCCTTTACCAGATTGACAGACTTTAGCTAAATCAGTGTCACGCTTTTTTAATACCTTGATTGTTTTGCCATGGACCTGATTTAAAAATACCAAAGGCTTTACACCCATTTTTTGTTTTATAAGTTCTCTATTATTTGAAATGACTGAGTTTTTATCTCCTGGATTTATGCTTTTATTCAAAGAATCCAATTGTCCTTTGCCTGCTCCACGCGGCCTTGTAAATACACCGTGAACAATATTGGCATATTGTTTAAAAGATCCAAATTCATAAAGTTTGGTATCATAATTTTCCATAGATATCATCTCTCCTGTCAGCCATACAGGGAATTAAAGTTCTGGCATGCTTTACAATGCTTAGATCAACATCTGCAAACATAGAAGTGGCATTGTTTTTGCCCTCAATTAAAACATGACCCATTGGGTCCACAACCATGGACATGCCTGGAAATTTTAAATTATTTTCCACCCCTGTCCTGTTGGAACAGACCATAAACAATTGATTTTCAATTGCCCTGGCCTTTATCAGAGTATTCCAATGTTCTTTTCTTGATTCAGGCCATTGTGCAGAAACAATAATCATTTGAACGCCATGCAATGACAATGTTCTGGCAAGTTCAGGAAACCTTAAATCATAACATATCATAAGCCCGATCCTGCCAAAACTTGAATCAATTACAGCTATTTCATTTCCCGCAGAATAATATAAATGTTCGTTTGTAAGCTTGAAAAGGTGGATTTTTCTGTACCGGGCTTTTATTTGCCCATCCCTGTCCATGAACACCATGGTATTAAATATCTGATCATTTTCTTTTTCAGGAAGAGATCCTGCAATGGCCATCTGATTCTCTGTTGCAAACAAAGAAAGTCTTTTCAAAACTTTATCTGTGAGTTTTGAATGTTTTCTTAAGTTTTCATTATCAAAAGAGCATGAAAACATCTCAGGCAGTACAGCAAGATTTACATTATCAGATGCAAGTTTTTCAAGATGTCCAAGAAGAATATTTAAATTAGCTTCAATCTGCCCTGACTTTACATCAAATTGAACAAGTCCTGCTTTAAATTTTAATTTTTTTGTCAAATTCTTAACCAGTTTTTATTATCAAAAATATTCTTTTGTACAAAGATTCTTTTAACAATATAGTTTCATACTTTTATCGTCAATAAAATTTCTTTTTTCAAGTTTAATTACACCAGGTCATATGCTATATCTTGATAATTAGAATCAAAAATGAGTAATAAATTCTTATTTATTAACTTTAAATAAAGAGATTTAAGGTATGAAATTCATTACAGGAGTGCAGTCACTTCCAAAACTAATCAAGGAAATGCAGGCACAAGGAATTTCATCAAGAATTATTGATAAAATATGCCATGAAAATGCCATGCATTATTTTAAAAAGATATTGGGAGGTTAAAACATGGCTTTTAAAAATAATTTTGATTATAATAAAATGATAAAATTAAAATATTTTTGTAAAATAAGTTTACTGATCTTTTTTTTATATTTCAGTTTTTTTTCAATTTTATCTGCTCAAAATAAATTCAAAGGGTCTGTTCAAGCGATCCCTGATTCAATAATTCAATCCATGAAAAAATACTCATGGCACAAGGAGTGCCCTCTTCCACTTCATGAACTGCATTATGTCAGAGTTGTCCATTGGGGATATGATAATAAAATTCATTCAGGTGAGTTAATTGTATCAAAAGCGCTGGCAGGAGAAGTCTTAGAGATTTTTGAAGAGCTTTTCCATGCAGAATTTCCAATAAAGAGTATCCGTAGAATTGATCACTATCAGGGGAGTGATGACTTATCCATGAGAGATGATAATACATCGGCTTTTAATTGCAGGCCTGTTTTTGGCAAAAAAGAGGTCTTCTCCAAACATAGTTATGGTGTTGCAATTGATATCAATCCCCTTAGAAATCCTTATGTCAAAGATAAGTTTGTAGCACCTGAAAAAGGTCGCGCATACATCAACCGCACCCAAAAAAAGGATGGTTTAATCAAGAAAAATGGTCCCTGCTATAATATCTTTAAAAAAAGAGGTTGGATTTGGGGAGGTGACTGGAAAAGCATAAAGGATTATCAGCATTTTGAAAAAACCACCCAGGAATAAGGAACGTAAAATTACTGACACTTTTGTTGACAAGAGAAAATCTATTATCTATTATGGCACAAATGAGAAGTGACTCGCAGACACGCAGACACGAGTCTATGTTGCCCGCTGGATATTAATGTATCATATTCCGGTGCTGACTCTTAAGTACGAAGTAGTCCTGATGGTGAATTTTACTATCAGGTCTGTTTTTTATGGAGGAGAACACAAAAAAATAATGTGGAGAGAAAAATGAAAATTTTAAAAAGATTACTTTTGAGTACAGTGGCAGTCACTTTACTCGCAACCGCAAATCCCGGATATGCAAAAACGCCTGACAACATGCTGGTGATTGCCAATCGGATTGATGATATC
>CAZYDL010000023.1:0-18863 GCA_964646305.1 uncultured Desulfobacula sp.
ATCCATGCCCGTGTGGCAGTGGGAAAAAATATAAAAAATGCTGTATGCAATAGGTGATTTAAGGGAATGACATCTTCTGATACCAAAATAAAGGAGAGGGTTTCATCTAAATCAAAGGATGATATTCCTCCCATGTATAAAGTCATTTTACATAATGACGATTATACTTCCATGGAATTTGTTGTTACAATCATCATGAATGTTTTTGGGAAATCACTTGAAAAAGCTACTGAAATGATGCTTAATATACATAGTAAGGGGAAACAGATATGTGGTGTCTATCCAAGGCAGATTGCAGAAACAAAAATGGAAACAGTGCATAATATGGCAGCAAATAAAGGATTCCCTTTAAAAAGTACAATGGAGAAGGAGTGACAATGATCAGCAAAGAACTCAGTACAACTCTCGGTTTTGCAGTGAGGGAAGCAAAAAAACGAAGACATGAATATGTATGTGTCGAACATGTTCTTTATGCCATCCTTAACCATGAAACAGGTGCCAGGACAATTGCAGAGTGTGGTGGCAGCCCTGAACAGATCAAAGATGAGCTGGAAAAATTTTTTGATAAAAATTTAAGTAAAATTGATACAAAAGATGAATATGTATTGCAGCAGACCATTGGTTTCCAGCGAATGATACAAAGAGCTATCAACCAGGCAAGGTCTGCTGAAAAAACTGAAGTTAATCTTGGAGATATCCTTGCATCAATTTTTCAGGAAAAAGATTCACATGCTGCATTTTATCTTGAAGCAGAAGGCATCACCCGTCTTGATGTATTAAAATATATTTCACATACAACACCTGTTGCAAAAAAAACCACTGCTCCTGGAAAACCAGATAAGAAAGGGTTAAAACATGCAGCCAGGAAAACAAAGCGCCAGACAAAGAAAGATCCTTTGGAAACTTTTACAACAGATCTGCTGAAAAAGGCCCAGGATAACAAAATAGATCCACTCATAGGAAGAGTCAATGAGATGGATAGACTCATGCAGATTCTCTGCCGCAGAAGAAAAAACAATCCTATTCTTGTGGGTGATCCAGGTGTTGGAAAAACAGCCATTGCAGAAGGCCTTGCCCTGCAGATAAATGATAAACTTGTTCCTGATCTTTTAAGTAATTGTGAATTGTTCTCCCTTGATATGGGGACATTACTTGCCGGAACAAAATACAGGGGCGATTTTGAACAGCGCCTCAAAGATGTCATCAATGCCCTTGAGTCCAAAGAGAATGCATTGCTCATCATAGATGAGATCCATACTGTTGTGGGAGCAGGAGCTACCAGCAGCGGCTCCATGGATGCATCAAATATATTAAAGCCTGCTTTATCTTCTGGTGATATTAAGTGTATTGGCACAACAACCTATGAAGAGTATAAAAATCATTTTGAAAAAGATCGAGCCTTTTCAAGAAGATTTGAAAAAATTGAAGTCTCTGAGCCCACAATTGAAGAGACCACAAAAATTCTCATTGGGCTTAAACCCTATTATGAAGAACACCATGGCCTGAAATATACAGCCAAGACCATAGAAGCTGCAGCCTATCTTTCTGATAAATATATCAATGACAGGCTTTTGCCTGACAAAGCCATTGATGTTATAGATGAAACAGGTGCTTATCTTAGACTCAAAGGAGGCGGCAAACGCAAAATAGTAAGCCCAAAAGATATTGAAAAAATTGTTGCTAAAATTGCCAAAGTGCCTGTTGCAAGTGTTACATCAAAGGACAAGACCTCTCTTGCTTCTCTGCCAAAAAGAATGTTTAAAGTTATATTTGGGCAGGATGATGCAATTGAAATTCTTACAACTTCCATTAAAAGATCAAGGGCAGGACTTGCTCTGCCTGATCACCCCATTGGATCTTTTCTTTTTACAGGGCCCACAGGCGTAGGTAAAACTGAAGTTGCAAAGCAGCTTGCCCATAATATGGGAATCCAGTTTTTAAGATTTGATATGAGTGAATATATGGAAAAACATGCTGTGTCCAGACTTATAGGAGCTCCTCCAGGCTATGTAGGGTTTGAGCAGGGTGGTATTTTAACCGACAATATACGCAAACATCCCCATTGTGTTCTGCTTCTTGATGAAATTGAAAAAGCTCACATGGATTTATATAATATTCTTTTACAGGTCATGGATTATGCAACCTTAACAGATAATAATGGGAAAGCAGCTGATTTTAGAAATGTTATTTTAATCATGACCTCAAATGCAGGTGCAAGGCAGATGAGTGCCAATTCCATAGGTTTTGGCTCCCAGTCAGCAGATGTGGATTCCAAAGGTTTAAAAGCAGTTGAAAAAGTATTCAGTCCTGAATTTCGCAACCGTCTGGATAGTATTATTCAATTTAACCATTTATCTGTTAAAATCATGGAAAAAATTGTTGATAAGAACATGAAAGAACTCAAGAGCATGCTTAATGCTAAAGAGATTTCTTTAAGTTATTCAAAAAGGGTTCGATCATATCTTGCAAAACAGGGTTATGATCCAAAATTTGGTGCAAGACCTCTGTCAAGAATTATCCAGACACAGATAAAAGATAAGCTCACTGATGAAATTTTGTTTGGTAAACTTGCAAAGGGTGGTAAAATTTCAATTGGCTTGAAAAATGAAAAGCTTAATTTTATATTTAAAAGCTGAATGCCCCTTTTTAGATTATCTGAAAAATTAGATTTTCCTTCAGCCCGTTTTGCTGAACCTGACGGGCTTTTATGTGTTGGAGGAGATCTTACCCCCCAAAGACTTGTCCTTGCCTATGAAAAAGGAATTTTCCCCTGGTTTTCTGCGAACGAACCTTTGCTGTGGTGGTCTCCCGACCCAAGGCTTGTACTTTTCCCAGAAAAGATACACATTTCAAAAAGTTTAAAAAAAAAGATAAAAAAAATCCCTTTTGATATTAAAATTGATAATGCATTTGAAGAGACAATCCAATCATGCGCTCTTATGAGAAAAAACCAGGGTGAGGGTACATGGATTATCCCAGAAATGGTTGCTGCCTACACAAAACTTCATCGCATGGGATATGCTCATTCCATTGAAGCCTGGCAGGATAATAAATTAGTTGGTGGTTTATACGGTGTTAGTATTGGAGGCTCTTTTTTTGGAGAATCCATGTTTGCATTTGAGAGTGATGCATCTAAAATTGCCCTTGTTGCCCTTGCAGATTTTTTAAAAAAGAACAAGTTTGATTTGATTGACTGCCAGGTGACAACACAGCATCTTCTTGATATGGGAGCCGTTGAAATTTCCAGGTCTGTTTTCCTTAATATCATTAAGAAATCTGTTAAAAGAAAAATGGATAAAAGTCTCTGGAATTTAATTTAACACCCTTCCGGGTTTTGCCATTAATTTTTTTTATCAATCCTGGGCAATTATTTCTGCATCAGCAAATAACATTGATTCATCAAATATATTACAGCGGTACACACCATTTGCTTTAACCCAGCCAGCCTGTATATTCTTTTTTGTTCTGTTAATTTCACGGCAAAATCTGATTTTTATATTCCTGACTGGCCTGTTCTGACTATTTATTATGCCATGGTACAATGTTTCCAAAAAACCAATATAAATTGTATTATTCACATGTCCTATTACATCGAAATCTGAATATCTTAAACTGATATCCATCTGCTTTTCAGGTTTAATCTTTCCACATGTCTTCCAGTCATCCACCTCATTATCAAACCATTTATCATCTTCAATAGTATAATGTTTAGAAATTTCAACTGGTACCTTTGAGATCCTTTTTTTCTTTAAATCAAAAAATAACCAGACACTTGATCCTCTGGCAATTTCCCCTTTTGAGGATTGTATCAGATACTCTCTATAGCCTTTATAGCCTTTAAATCCCCTTGACCATGTCACAATTTGAATCTTATCACCTAGCTTTGGATACAAGAAAAACTCCATTTCCAGCCGATGCAGAATCCAGATAACCCCTTTTTTAAATAACACATCCGAGCCGACCCCGATCTGCGCTGAATGAAGCGTGGCCATTTCCTGAAACAATTGAGCTGTTGACTGAATTTTGAGTTTAAACTGATGGTCAACATCAAAAAGACCAATTGTATGATTTTTTTTAATTTTCATTGAACCTTTATTATCCCCAATAGCTCAATGCCATTGTAAAAAAGAGCAATTGCTAAAACACCTAATAACAAGCCAAGAAAACGCATTGTGTATATGTACACATTGCCGCATAAAAAAGATTTTGACCTGCCAATTAATATGGCCAGCAAGATTTTTGATCCCACAAGAAAAGTATAAAAACTAAGGATAAAAATTAATAATGCATTAATATTCAGACTGATTGCTTTTGTCATTATTGGAGCACCGACACTGAACCAAAACAGGTAGGGATGAGGGCTTAGGGCATTTACCAATACCCCTTTTATTAATGACCTTGGCGCTGTCTTTTTAAGATTCAGTTCAACTGCCTTTGTGCAAATATTTTTATAGCTCATAAATAAAATAAGGCACCCGCCAGCAAGAGAGATTACCCCTAATATATTATGGAAACTGGTTAATTTTGACAGAACAAACAAAGTTAAAAGGATTATTGGAAAATCAGTGATAATAGGGGAGAGAGCAACTTTTATACCAGATTTAATATCATGTTGAAGAGTTTCTGAAATTACCAGGGCCAGTAGCGGTCCTGGGGCAAAGCCAGCGGATAATCCCAGCATAGTTCCAATTGTTAAAAAATGTAGCATGTGATCCTATCTATCTTTTATCATGGTGACCATTCTACCATTGGATACTATTTGGTTTTGGTCTAACCTATTAATACATGGAAAATTTCCCTGATATTACTGCATTAATCAATTTATTATGGAAAGTCAATTTTTTGATAATTTACCACAATCAAAGAGGGTCAAAAATTCTTCAGGTTTTATTTAGCACAGGCCATCACTTTTTCATTTTTGAAATATTTAAATGCATTACAAAATCCTTGACAAAAATCTAAGCATTACCATTATATGTCTTTAATATTATTACAAATTATTTGAGGAGCAGATTTTATGCTTTTAAAACTATTTTTATGTTTTACCTTGATTCCTGTATTAGAACTTTATCTATTAATCAAAATAGGGAGTGTTATTGGAGGTTTTAATACAATCCTGCTTGTTATTTTAACAGGGTTTGCTGGTGCATGGCTTGCCAGAATGGAAGGCATGAATACCATGATGAAACTGAGGATGAACGTGCAGCAGGGGCTCATGCCGGCGGAAGAGTTAATTGATGCCGTGATCATTTTTGCAGCAGGTGTTGTTTTGTTGACTCCAGGTCTTATCACCGATGTTTTTGGTTTGGCTTTGCTATGGCCTGTTACACGAAATAAATTCAAGCAGATATTAAGAAAAAAGTTTGATGAGATGCAATTGCAGGGTGCCATTGATATTAACCGCTTTGAATAATTTTGGGTATTTAATTAAGAATGTAGATACTTAATCAAGGTCAAAAATCAATGCATTCAAAAAAATCAAAGGTCTAAAGAACTTTTAAAGATGCCCGATAAATAATGGTTGAATCAATTATTACTATGGGATATCATGCACCCTACAACTAAACAAACACAAAGGCTTTTTTAAGTTTTTACATAGAATCTCAAGGACAGATGGAAATAAAAGATAAAGTTCTGAAAATGGTTCAAAAAAAGGAGAGTGAGCTTCCAACTCTTTCCGGGGTTATTGATCGCATTATCAGTGTAGCCTCGGATGAAAAAACCACAACTGAAGACCTTGCTGAAATTATTTCCCATGATCCTGGCATGACAGGCACACTATTAAAACTTGCAAACTCTGTCTATTATTCACAAAAAACAAGTGTGGAAACCGTTAAAAGAGCCATTACTGTGATCGGTTTTGATGAAATTGTTGGTATTGCCCTTGCCATGGGGGTTTTATCCTCCTTTTCCAATGGATCAGGTTTGCCACTTGATATGAAAGCTCTCTGGATACATGGCATTGGAGTGGCTACTGTTTCAAAGGAGCTTGCAAAACGAACCAATCCGGGAATAGCCAGCAAGATTTTTATTCCAGCGCTTCTCCATGACATGGGGAAAATCATATTTTCAGTGTATTTTAAGGATGAATACAGAAAAGTCAGACAATTTGCCATTGAAAAGAGCAAGCCTCTCTATTTTGCTGAAAATGCAATTTTAAAAATAGATCATGCTGTTTTGTCTGCACTTTTGATGAAACGGTGGAATTTTCCTCAATCTATTATGATTCCATGCAGGTTTCATCATAATCCTGAATCTGCACCCATTAGATTCAAGCATCAAAGTTTAATTATTAATCTGGCAGACTATTTGACCCAAAAGGCTGGAATAGGTCACAGTGGCAATCCAGTCCCGGTTACGGTGAAAAATTCTTCCAAAAAAATTGGTGTCAATCAATCTGTATTAAAGCTTGTTATTGATCAATTAAAACGCAGAGAAGGCGAGATAAAAGAGTTTTTCAATATAACAACAGGATCGTAACTCTTTATATATCCTTAAGGCTTCTTTCACCAGAAGAATTTTTGCATGCTCTGGCAAACTCATTCAGGCTCTCTTCCAATGCTTCAAACTCTATTGTACCTCCAACCTGAATAAGATTTTCTCCTCTTTGTTCAAAGGCAGTCAATACATCAAAGATTGTTAAACATTCAATGTCAGAAGCTGGGACATAACCAATATTTTCCTGCACATTTACTTCCAGAAGAACTTGGCATTCAATGAGTTTTGCCAATAACACTTTAATTATTTTTAACGGTATTTTTATCTGGGTTGCAATATCAATATCAGAAACCGGGGTTTTTTTGTTGGCAAACCGGTTTACACATAGGTGGACGATTCGTAAAACAATCAATTTCTTTAACCTGATACTGATTTTGTCATAATTGATATCCTGTGTTTCAAGGGTTTCAGTGTTTTCCCAGGAAAACGCAATCTCCGCCCCAAATAAAACAATGGCCCAGGAAGCCTGTAGCCATATTAAAAACAGGGGCAGGGCAGCAAAACTGCCATAAATAGCATTATAGCTCGAAACACCCACCTGGAATTGCAGGTAGGTCATCTGGGCTATTTGAAATATGCTTCCTGCAATCAAACCGCCGGCTAAGGCACTTGTAATATCGATTTTTTTATTTGGAATAAAGATATAAAAAAAGATGAATAAGATCCATATTGGTAAAAACGGCAGGATATTAAATCCAAGGGAAACCAGATTTTCTATATTGCCGGGAAGGTTTATATAAGACAAAAAATTTGTAAGATAGGCAGTAATAAAAATATTTGCACTACTTGAAAAAATTACCAGGATACCGGCTGTAATACAAATTGCAATATAATCTGTGAATTTTCGAATTAAGGGTCTGTCATCATCTATCCACCATATTTTATTGAAAGCATTTTCTATATGTCCAATTAATTTTATCAAGGTGTAAAAAAGCAGGATTACACCAAAAACAGCCATTAATCCGCCCTTTGTTTTTTCAAGAAGGTTGGTTGAAAAGGAAAGAACATTCTGGATTATCTCTTCCTGGCCTGCAAATAATTCCAACACCCGTTTTTCAAGCATTGTCTGGAAACCAAACCCTTTTGCAATACCAAAGGCCATGGCCATGACGGGAACGATGGATAAAAGGGTAAAAAGAGTTAAAGATGATGCTCTAAGATCACATCTGTCCTCTTTAAATCCTTTTACAGCAAAAATAATAACTTTTTTAAATTTATTAATTTTAAGTAAAATGGGTTTTTTAAAATCATTCATCTCTTTTTGTCTCCATTTTTTGCAAACCATTGTTTTAAGATTTTAAGCCCTTCTTTTGTGGAGATTTTGGGGTGGTACCCAAGATCTTTTTTAGCCTTTGAAATATTGAACCAGTGGGATGTGGAAAGTTCCACAACGGCCATCTTTGTAATGGGTGGGTCTTTTTTGATATTAAAAAAGTTATATAAAAATTCGAAAATAAAGCCTGCTATATATGCTGTTCTTTTCGACACGTGGCCTTTTATTGGTGGCAAACCTGCGGCATCTAACAGGGCGTTAACCATTTCCCATATTGGAACAGGTTCATCCTGGCTGATAAAATAGATATTTCCTGACAATAAAGGGTTTTCAAAAAGTTTTTGAGATGCCATAATATGAGCATCAGCAGCATTGTCAACATAGATGCTGTCCATCAGGCATTTTTTTTTACCTATTCTTTTTAATTTATTAGCTCTTTTGATAAGAATTGGTATTAAATGATTATCTTCAGGCCCCCAGATTGCATGTGGTCGAAGTATGATGGCAGACAATCCTTGTTTTGCAGCAGTTTTAACTGATTGTTCAGCCATAGCCTTGGTTTCAGGATATGGAGCCATATAGCTTTTAGAATAGGGTGCTGTCTCATCAATATTTTCTTTATCATGCTCATCAAAAACAACACTTGGAGAACTGGTATAAATTAATTGATCAACTTTATTTTCAAAACAGGAAAATATTACATTTTTTGTTCCTGTGACATTTACCTGATAAAATTTTTCAAAGTCACCCCACATCCCAACTTTTGAAGCCACGTGAAATATTGAATCTTGTCCTTTGAACGCTTTTTTAACAGCAGTCTTATCTGTAAGGTTGCCTTGAATTTGTAACACACCCATTGTGTCAAGTTCAGGATAAAAATTTCTTGAAAAGGAACTTACATTATAGTCTTTCTTTAACAGCTTTTTAACAATGGCTTTTCCAAGAAAACCTCCGCCGCCGGTTACCATTACGTTTTTTATCTGCATTGAATTGTCTTTCCTATTAGTTTACAAGTCTGCCCGTGGCAGTTAGAAATCAAGTTTTTGACCAAGGTTGTTTTCCAAAGCAAGTTTATAAACAGCAGATGCAGCACTTAAATCAAACAGAGCCATTCCAACAGATTTAAAAAGAATAGTTTTGTTTTCAGGATCAATGTCCTTCTTTAGAATTTTGGCAAATTCTTTTATCCTATCCTCTGTTATTACATTATTTTTTATTGGAATGGCAATATCTCCTGATTCTTTTACAGCAAACATGGTGTCAACAAAGATATCATCTGCATTGGTAATTATTGTTTCTGGAAATTCCTGCATGTCAGGTTGAAAAGAGCCAATTGAAATAAATGTTTTTCCTTTGATAAGATTTTGATCAGCTTTAAACAGTGGTTTGCGGCTTGTTGTTGCAGAAATAATTACCTGGGATTTTTCAACCAGCTCTTTTGGGTGCTCACTGATTATATATTCAATATTATCAAATTCAGCTTTTAACATTTGGCTCATTTTTATTGCAGATTCTTTTTTCAAATCACAGATGTAGATGGTTTTAATTTTTCGGTTAAATAAAAGGTATCTTGCCTGGCTCAGTCCCTGTACCCCAGCCCCAAAGATGCCTGCAGTTTTTATTGACTGGCCTGTAAGAAATTTGACTGCCAGCCCTCCCACTGCACCTGTTCTCTGGGCAGTAAGAGCTGCACCATCCATGACAGCCAAAGGCTTGCCGGAAATATTATCACAAAGAACCAAAATTCCATTCACAACAGGCTGGCCATATCTCTGGGCTTCAGGAAAAACAGTGACAAGTTTTGTTACAAAAAAATCCTTGGAAAAACATGGCATGAGTAATAGTGTATTGTTATTGTCTGGCACATGCATTCTGTCCGGCATATTATAATTTGCATTTAATATAAGTTTATAGGCATCTTCAACAGCGGTTTGAATTATTTTTTGATCAATTTTTAAAATGGTATGTTTATTTAAAAACAACATAAACTCTCCTTTAAATTAACGATTTTTATATACCTGGATAACATAGACCTGTGAAAATCTCTATTAATCTTTTAAATTCAACTTTCTTTTTTTTAAACAGATGTGATAAAAACTAGTTTGTAATTTTTTAAAATAGATAAAAAAGGTGAGGCTTTGGATAAAAACGAAAAAGTATTGTGTATTAAAAGAGATTTTTTGCCGGAATCGTGGGTAACTCAAAAAAGTGTTGTATCGTTGGAACTGGACATGTTTATTGAAAATTGTTCAACTTCTGGATATGAGTTCGTGAAACGAATAGATGCTGAAAATGATAGTTCATATAAACAGATTATACCCTATATCATTCTTCAGACTCAAGATCATGGCAAAACTGCTATTTATCAGCGTCAGGGAAGTGAACAGCGCCTCCATGACTTATGGTCACTTGGTATAGGAGGCCATATTAATCCCATTGATATGAACAGACAAAAAGATTCATTTAAACAGATTTTAATGACAGGCATGCAAAGAGAGCTTGATGAAGAGCTTGAGAAAATGCCTGCAGAGATATCTCCTAAGTTTGCAGGAGTGATCAGCGAAGATATTACAGATGTAGGGAAAGTGCATCTTGGAGCTGTTTTTACAATAAGTGCAGATGATCCTGACAATTTTTTACCAGGAGAGGAGTTATGCAAGTTTCAATGGGTCGCAACAAACAGCCTTGATCAATTAAATCTCGAGTTATGGTCTACAATGGCCCTTGATTTGATTAAAAAATAGATTTACAGGCATCCAAGGTGTATATGGAAAAACAAGCTAATTACTTGGATTCTCTTTTATGCTTTGCTGTGTGACAAAGAATCAGATCCGCCACATGGCGGTTCTTCAAATAATTGAATCTGATATACCAACACCTCAAGGTCTCCTGCCTGCCATGCATCAGACAGGAGTCCAGCCTTGGTGCAAAGATGTGTTAAAAATTGTTCAGGGCTTTTTAACTGGTCCCATACCTGGGGTAAAAAAGTTGCACTCCTATGGTCCTTTTGTATGATAACTCCGTCAATACCAGGTTTAAGCTTTTCAATTAAATCGTGATAATCATTATAATCAATTATTTCAGGCCGGGTTAAAATACTTATTTCAATCTTTGTGTCATCTAACTCTTCAAAGGACAATGGACTGAATCTTGTATCGCTGAAGGCAGAATGTTTTGCATTGTCTTTAATTCCTGTAAAAATATCTTTAACAGGGTCAATATTTCCAATACAGCCTCTTAATTCACTGTTTTTATGGAGTGTGACAAATGTCCCGCGCTTTTCTTTTAAAACCCATGAAGAGACTTTGTCTTTTAAAGATTCCAATTGATTCTCTTTTTTAAACTCTTTAAGAATACTCTGCCTTGCAAGTTTTAAAAGCAGGCTTCCATCATTGTTGGATATTTTTTTTATCATGTATTCTTTTTTATTTTAAAATAGGTGTCAATTAAATCTGGTGCAAGCCCCACATAGGTTTCAGGGGTTAATAGTTTCATGCGTTTTTTAAAATCCAAAGGCACTTTTTCAAGCTTGTCAACAAATTGTTCCAACTCTTTTTTTGTGATTTTTTGACCCCTTGTAAGCTCCTTGAGTCTTTCATATGGATTGTCTTCTTCAAATACTCTCATGGCAGTTTGAAACGGCTCGGCAAGAAGAGCTTGATTCTCATCAAGATCTTTTTGTATTATCTTTTCATTAAGGTCAATTTTTGATAATCCTTTTTGGCAATTTTTTATTCCAATAACAAAATAACCAAATACAGACCCAAGGCTTCTTAAAACAGTGGAGTCACTTAAATCTCTTTGAAATCTGGACTTTGAAAGCTTTACACACAGATGTTCCATCATTGATATTGCAAGTCCCATATTGCCTTCAGAGTTTTCAAAATCTATTGGGTTGACCTTGTGGGGCATGGTGGAAGAACCAGTTTCCCCCTCTTTTATTCTCTGTTTAAAATAACCAAGGCTTATATATCCCCACATATCACGGTCAAGATCAATTATGGAGGCAGCAGCTCTGATCATGGCATGGAGAACAAATGCAATGGAGTGATTGGGATTTACCTGGGTGGTAAATAAAATTGGTTCAAGCTTTAAATGAGTGGAAATAAATCGTTGTGATGCTTTAATCCAGTCGATTTCGGGGTAAACAAAATAGTGGGCATTATAATTGCCCGTGGCTCCGTTTATTTTTGCCTGGACATTGTGTTGATCAATTATATTTTTTTCCTGTAAAAGCCGCCAGGCAAAATTTATAAATTCCTTGCCTGTGGTTGTAGGGCTTGCCGGCTGTCCATGGGTTCTTGACATCATGGGTATTGATTTATACAGCAGAGCTTTCTGTTCAATATCCTCAATTAGCTGTGTTAACATGGCAATTGTGATCTCTTTGCCTTGTTTAAGCATTAATGCATAGGAAGTATTATTAATATCATCCGAGGTGCATGCAAAGTGAACCCACTCTTTAATATTGGAAAGCCCTGCAAGTTCAAGTTTGTCTTTTATGAAATATTCAACAGCTTTGACATCATGATTTGTCGTTTTTTCTATCTCTTTTATCTTTTGTGCATCATCAAGGCTGAAGTTCTTGAAAACAGCATCAATTTTTAGTGTATCGCTCTCATTTATGTGGGAAAGGTTCAGGTCATATAAAATAAATTTAAGCCATTCAATTTCAACAAATACTCTCTGTTTAATTAAACCATACTCAGAAAAAATATCTCCAAGCTCTTTTGTTAGGCCTGCATATCTGCCATCCAAAGCAGTCAGTGCGGTTATCATAAGTTCATTGCTCCCGGGTTTTAATTTTTATTAGTTCCATTATTTGTGATTTTATTTGTGTTTTAACACTATTAAAATCCTTGAAAAATTGCAAGCAATCTTGATTTTGGCAATTAAATTGTTCCCTTTGGTTTGATTACTTGACAAACACATGGAAAGTAAAGTATTTTACCTATCATTTTTCAATGGAATATTTTTATGGAAAAGTAAACAAATCAGTTGCAGGAGTATAATATAAATGGCATTAACAAAAACAATTATAGCTGAACGAATACAAAATAAACTTGATTTGTCCAGAACAACCACCTATGAACTCATGGAAGATTTTCTTGAAATTATAAAAGAAACCATTGAAGGCGGTGAAGATATAATGATCAGTGGTTTTGGAAAATTTTGTGTAAATGAGAAAAAAGCAAGAAAAGGCAGAAATCCTGCAACAGATAAAGAAATGACTCTGCCTGCAAGACGAGTTGTCACCTTTAAATGCTCGGGAAAATTAAGAAATCTTATCAATTCTTAATATAGACTTTCCATAACAATGTTTTTTTCAGAACAATTTATCACCATTGTTGTCCTTGTTACTTTAATTGGCTCATATCTTATTGATAACCTTGCAGATTTTTTAAATCTTGGAAACCTGAATCAGCCCCTTCCAGAAGAGTTTAAAAATGATTACAACCGGGAAAAATATAATAAGTCCCAGGATTATCTAAAGACAAATACGAAATTTGGATTTATAACATCAAGTTTTGATCTTGTAATTATACTTGTGTTCTGGTTTTCAGGAGGATTTGGGTATATTGACTCTTTTGTAAGATCCTTTGAATACAATTTAATTGTTACAGGGCTTTTATTTACAGGGATTCTTTTAATCTTAAAATTATTATTATCTCTGCCTTTTGGCATATATTCAACCTTTGTGATTGAAGAAAAATTTGGATTTAACAAGACAACTGCAAAGGTTTTCATAACAGATATTATAAAATCAATTATTCTGTCTGCCATTCTTGGTGGAATACTATTATCTATTATTTTCTGGTTTTTCCAATCAGGGGGACCCTATGCCTGGGTTTTTTGCTGGGCTTTTTCTACTATTTTTCTTCTTATTGTCCAATATATTGTTCCAACCTGGATCATGCCCTTGTTCAACAAGTTCACACCCATGGAAGAGGGCCCTTTAAAAAAGGCCATATTAAATTATGCAAAATCAATTGATTTTTCCCTTGCCAATATTTTTGTCATGGATGGATCAAAAAGAAGCAGTAAATCCAATGCCTTTTTTACTGGATTTGGAAAAAATAAAAGAATAGTGCTTTTTGATACATTGATTAAAGAGCAGACAACCAAAGAGCTTGTTTCTGTCCTTGCCCATGAAATGGGGCATTTTAAAAAAAAGCATATCATTAAACGTATGGTTACAGGCATCATTCAAATGGGGTTTGTCTTTTTCCTCATATCAATTTTTATTTCCCACGAAGCTTTGTTCCACGCATTTTTTATGGAAAATGTCTCTGTTTATGCAGGCTTGATCTTTTTTAGCATGCTCTATTCTCCCATTGATCTTTTTATATCAATTTTCCTTCAGGTTTTATCAAGAAAAGATGAGTATGAAGCAGACAGGTTTGCTGCTCAAACCTTAAAAGACAGCACATCTTTAATTTCAGCATTGAAAAAACTATCTGTTCATAACCTTTCAAATTTAACACCACACCCTTTTTATGTATTTTTAAATTATTCCCATCCACCCATACTTGAAAGAATTAAGACTTTAAAGTCTTTATAGGAACATGACTTTTCTTGACAGTAGGAAATTGATTTTATGGCAAAATTGATTGTAACAGCAGATATCCATGGCAGTTTATCTTCCTGGTTGACCATAAAAGCCTTGTTAAACCCAAAAGATAAACTTGTGATTGCAGGAGATCTGTTTGACACCAAATATGGTAATTATGCCAATGCTGATTTCAGGCCGGAAGCAATAAAACAAGATTTAAAGAAATTTAAAAACAATTTTTATTATATTTATGGGAATTGCGATGTTCCCTCTTTTTTCCCGGGATTTGATACAAATACTAGATTTATGGTTTTTAAGCGGCAAATTTTTCTTTTACACGGGCACCGGCCCTATCAATACACTTCAGGTGTGGATATTATAATTCAAGGTCATACCCATATCTGTTCTTTGATAAAGCAGGAAGGGCAGATTCTCATGAATCCAGGCTCCATCACATATCCGAAAAACGGTATTTCAACCTATGGTGTCATAGATGATACCAGTGCAAATATCATTGAACTTGAAACAGGAAATAAATTAATCTCCATTAAATTAACGCCCAGTTAAATTTTATTTCCAGAAAATTTAATGCCTGTCCACAGGGTTAACCGGTCTTACAGGATGGATCTTTTCAATTTTTCCAATACCCATGGTTTGATCTGTTCTGGATTGTCCATGGCGCATCTTTTTTTTTAACATCATATAGTCTTGATAGATGTTGTAAGAACACTTTTTATACCTACCTGGTTTGCTTATTTTATTAACATGAATGCTATGATGCGTATTTTTAAGGATAGTATCAAACCCGCCTTGTTTGACCTTTGTGGCCTTTACTGACGGTTCTTTTTTGATATTGTTTGTAAAAGTCTGATTTTTTTTCTTATTAACAAATGTTCTTGAAAAAGAATCAAAAATATTATGAAAAAACGAGTTCCTGCTTTTATCAGACCTGTCTGCCTCTTTTGTTTTATCTTGTTTTTTGAGGTTTTCTCTTGGTTCCTTAATTGTGTTTATTGATTTAAGAACAGGAGCAAGATAGCAAAAGGCAAGGTTGATTTTTTTCATTCTCTCTTCAGAATCTCCGGGGGAACCATGGTTAGCTTTATCCACATCAGGATGATATTTTTTAGCCATGGTGTGATATGCTTTTTTTGCCTGTTCAAACGTGGCTGAATCATTGAGATCTAAAATTTTAAAAGCTGTTTTTTTATCCATTATTGTTTTATTATGCTGGTGTTCTGATTATGTCAAGAAATTGCTGATATAATGAATAATTATATCTGGCAGTTAGAGGAATAATGCTGGAAGGAGACCATATGTCAAATCAAAAAAAAGAACCTGTTTTAGCTCAGGATGATCCAGATTTTAATGCCTGGTTTACCTCATTTTTTCTTAAAAACCACATAGATCCGTTTGCTTATCCCACCAAGGTCGGGGCAAGGGAGCAGGTTGAGTTCATGGTTTATCCTGAAAACCAAGAGCGTTATTACCCTTGTTCAGATAAGATGTTTAATGCAATAATGTCAAAACAATATCCAGACTATCTGAAAAATCAGTATAAAGATGTTTTGAGAAGAATAATGATTTTGATTGATAAGTTTATTGATTCAAAATATGATAAAGTTTTTTTAAAAGAGCTGGTAGAAATAAAATATAAAGATGAGATCCATACAGGCCTTTTAATGCCGTCCCGTCTTGAAAAAAGATTATATAAAATATTTTTAAGCAGGACTCATATAGAAAATCCCTACTCTTCAGAGAAAAAGGCTGCCAACCGTAATATAATCAAATTTTTAAATTCCCAAACTTTTAACAAAGCTTTAAACCATATTAACGATTCCCTTGGTATGGTCAAAGATTTATCTTTGTTTGAGCTAAGAGAAAAAATCAAACAGATTGAGTTCCAAAGATTGTTGACTTTAATGCAGAATGATCATTTATGGTCATGTGAAAATACAAAAATATGCTCTTTGAGTAAAATAAAAACCATGATGAGAACTGAAATACAAGGGGATGGACTAAGTTTTTTATTGTCATTGATCAGATTAAAAAACCAGAAAATTTTATGGCTTACCAATGAAGCAGGGGAGATTGTGCTTGATCTAATGCTTGTTAAATTTCTTACAGAACTTGGGCACACCATTATTTTATCTGTAAAAGAGGCACCTTTTTTCACAAAAGTATGTCTTGCTGATATAAGAACAGACCCTGTTTTAATAAAGGAACTTGAAAACGCTAATTTTATCCACGAAAAGACAATCAGTAAAAACAGTCTTGTGGAACTTTTAAAGCAGGATAACCATATCCATGTGGTATCAGATGGAATAAGTGAGGATCTTAACCTATTGCTTGTATCTACTACTTTTTCAAGGATCTTTAAAGAGGTGGATTGTGTAATATCAAGGGGGGAAAATCAAAGGGAGATCTTAATTGATTCGCATTTTAATTTTACCCAGAATATTATCAATATCAGCCCTGGAAAAAAGTCCTTAATCATCACGCATAAACCAAGGCATCCAGATTTTATTAAATTTCCCCACCAGCACTTGGAAGAGAAAGCAAACAATATTATTTCCCAAATGAAATCAGCAAAAAGCAAAGGCATGACAATAATGTTTTACTCTGGCATCATAGGCTCTATTCCAGGGAAAATTGATGTGGCAAAAAAGATAATGACCACCTTTATTGAATATTTAAAAAGCCAGTCTGCCAGTCTTTTTGTGATCAATCCATCATTTTATTATGAACCAGGTATGGATGCAGATGATTTAATGTATATGTGGGAAATTGTCCAGCTAAGTACATTCATTGATATCTGGCGATTTCAGACTTCAGAAGACATTGCAAAAAGTTTTTCTATTATGAAGGAAAAGGTGCCGCCGGAATGGATAGGTAAAGATTCAACCTATAGCACAGGCTGCACCAAAGAGATGAAAATCGCCCAGGAAGTTCAAAAGAAGAATTTTGAAATGCAGCTCATTGGGCCATCTTTAGATAAATTCATGCGCAGAAATGAATATGGAGTCGGTTCCATGTATGATCAGAGGCTTGCAGAATTGTAATTTTTCAACACTTTTTTCAGGTAATAGCCTGTATATGATTTTTTATTTTTAGCTATCTGTTCTGGTGTGCCGACAGCAATGATTTCTCCGCCTTTGTCTCCACCTTCAGGGCCAAGATCAATGACATGATCTGCACACTTTATCACATCAAGGTTGTGTTCTATGACAACTACACTGTTTTGTGCATCCACAAGTCTGTTAAGAACAAATAATAATTTTTTTATATCATCTGAATGCAGCCCGGTTGTAGGTTCATCCAGTATATATATTGTTTTTCCTGTTCCTTTTTTGCTAAGCTCTTTTGCAAGTTTGATCCGTTGAGCCTCTCCCCCGGACAGGGTTGTGGCAGCCTGACCAAGTTTAATATATCCCAGTCCTACTTCAATGAGAGCTTCAAATTTTATTCTGATGGATGAGATATTTTCAAAAAAATGTACACATTGATTAATTGTCATGTCCAGAACCTGGGCAATGTTTTTATCTTTGTATTTTATATCAAGGGTTTCCCTGTTGTAGCGTTTTCCTTTACAGACATCACACATCACATATACATCAGGCAGAAAATGCATCTCAATTTTAATAATTCCATCACCGGTACACGCTTCGCATCTGCCGCCTTTAACATTAAAGCTGAATCGGCCTGGTTTGTATCCCCTTGCCTTTGATTCACGGATTTGTGCAAATAATTGTCTTATGGGGCCAAAAACCTGGGTGTAGGTACCAGGGTTGCTTCTTGGTGTTCTGCCAATGGGAGATTGATCAATATGGACAATCTTATCAAGATATTCAAGACCCTCTATTTTTTTATAACTGCCTGTGATTTTTTTTGAATGGTTGATGTGGTTTGTTAAAATTTTATAAAGAGTGGATAAAACAAGGGTTGATTTTCCTGATCCTGATACTCCTGTGACACAGGTAAAACACCCTAAAGGGAAAGAGACATCAATGTTTTTAAGATTATTTGAATTTGCCTGGAATATTGTTAATGATTTATTTATACCTTTTCTTCTTTTTTCAGGGATTTTTATGCATTTTTTGCCGGCAAGATAGAGTCCTGTCAATGAAATTTTACTTTTCAATAACTCTTTGGGCGTGCCAGAAAAAATGATTTCCCCCCCCTTTATTCCAGCTCCAGGTCCCATATCAATGACATGATCACAAAAACGAATGGTCTCTTCATCATGTTCTACCACCAGCACAGTATTGCCAAGGTCTTTAAGATTCATTAAGGTTTTTAATAATCTTGCATTATCTTTTTGATGCAGGCCAATACTTGGCTCGTCCAGAACATAAAGAACTCCGGTAAGCTTGGAACCGATCTGGGTGGCAAGACGGATTCTCTGGCTTTCTCCGCCGGACAGGGTTGCGGCAGATCTGCCAAGCGTCAGGTATTCAAGACCAACATCCTGTAAAAAATTTAAGCGCTGGCCTAGTTCTTTTATAATGCTTTGAGCAATAATCTTATCCCTGTTTTCAA
>CAZYDL010000024.1:0-18612 GCA_964646305.1 uncultured Desulfobacula sp.
ATGATTAAAGGAATCATTACTTGTATACATAGTGGGACAAAAGAAAATCAACTTAATACATAAAAGTATAATTTTATTCAAAGGAATTTCACATATTTGCTGCAATTCCCAGTGGAGACGTGTTTACCTTGCAGGCGCATATGGACTTTGTTTACAGGCTCTTGGTGAAAGGAGCGGTTAAGCCGCCATGGTGTTTGAGAAGTATGACCGAGTTCATGGCGGTCAGCGAGTGAACCATAGAGCTTGGTTTCTGCTCTTCAGGGTATTGCAATGTCTATCCAAGCGACTGTAAGGTTAACACGTCGGAACGGGTTATGGATTACGAGTTATATTTATAGCAAATATGCACTTGATGATCAGGATATTGATATTTTTACATTCGTTTATTTGTCAATGCAAATGTTAAAAATCTGACACTGTTTTTCATGAATCTCTTCCAGCTGTCCGGTGATTTCCATATCATGGAAATGTATCCAAAGAGAACCTTATGCCTCATAAAATGGGATTTATAAAAATCTATGAACAGCTTATCCATTGTCTCTTTTTCCATGCCTTTGGGAATAAAAACAAAGTCCATGCAATCCATTTTCTTCCAGTTTTCCTGAAAAGTTCCTAAAACAGCACCATCTTTAATCTGCTGATAAATTGGTGAACCCGGGAAAGGAGTGAATTTAGCAAGATTAAAATCATCAATGGGCAGGGAATAGACATATTTTTTGCTTTTTAATATACTTTCTTTGCTTTCACCTGGAAGCCCCATCATCAAAAGGGCTTTTACCCGTATTTTTGCTTTTTTAATTAAGATGATTTTATCTCTAAGCATTTGAAGGTCAGCATTTTGCCGATGTTGTGCAAGCAGGTTTTCATCTCCTGTTTCAATGCCCAGACTTATCATCCAGCATCCAGCAGCTTTCATTGCTGTAACCAGTTCAAGATCAAGATGTTCTGCCCTGGCCGCACAATTAAAACTCATTTTAAGATTGCCTGCAACCATAAGGTCACAAAATTCTATTACCCGTTTTTTATTAAAGGTGAATTGATCATCATAAAAATTTACATGCTTGATACCAAAATGTTTATTTAAATACTTAAAATGCCCATAAAGGTATTGGGCACTATTATATCTGAAACTTCTTTTAAAAACAGATCTATCACAATAGCTGCATGTGTATGGGCAGCCTCTGCTTGAAATACAACTGGAATTTGGAGTTTTAGGGTAATTAAAAATCGGGAGTTTATATTGTTCAGGATATCCTTCAAGCTTTTCATAGGCCGGGAACGGCAGGGAGTCTAAGTCAAGCAGTTCTTTTCTGTATCCTGTAAAGACGGCTGTTCCTTTGCTATCTCTATATACAATATTCTTTATTTGTGAAATATCCCCATGACCAGCCTGGATAAGTTCAGTAAGAGTCTGCTCACCCTCACCTGCAACCACATAATCAATAAGCTCAAATTTTTCAATAATTGATTCTTTTAATGCAGAGACATGGGCACCGCCAAAAACAACATTAATATCAGGGATTATTGATTTTGCAACCTGTGCAAGACGAAGTCCATCATGAAAAGTAGAAGTTGAGCAGGAAAAACCTATGAAACCGGGTTTCTCTGTTTCAAGATATTTGATTATTTTTGTGTCTGCATCGGGGTGAGCATAACAATCAATTATATCACAATTGATTTGACGTTGCAGAAGATAAGCACAAATACTGGCAATACCAAGGGGAGGCGTAATATTTGCAATTCTTGAAATATCCTTAGATGCCTTATCAGGCTTATATCCCAGAGGGTGAACCAGAAGAATTTTTCCTAAGCCTGGTTCTTTCATTGTTTGATTCTTCTTTTGAAAGAACGCTTTATTTTTGGATTATATCTTCTATATGTCCCGTCCTTAATCTCTTTTTGTATTACTTTATAAAAGAGTGATCCCATTTTTGTCTGTTGCCCGCCATCGGCATAAAATGTATTCCAGGCAAGGTCATACATTGCTTCAAGCCTTTCTGGAGATATCAGTTTAGGTTGAAATACAACATTATCACACGAATACTTGCTCCAGTCATTATGCAGGATTCTCCCCTGTTTTTCGAATTTTTTTCTAATGGGGCTTTCAGGAAAAGGAGTCAGTATTGTAAACTCAGCCATATCAAGATTTACCTCCATGAGAAAATCAATCATACGTTTGATATAGTCCTCATCCTGTTCATCTGTGCCAAGGAGTATTGTCCCTTCCACACCTATTCCATGATCATGGAGACGTTTTATTCTGTCCTTTATAACATCTGAAGTGTCTACAATTGCCTGATAAACATACCAGCAGCCCGCTTGTGCAGCAAGTTCAAGCACATCATCGTCATATATTATGGGGTGTGAAACCCACTTCTTTTTTAAGGGTATCATGGCTTTAAAAAGATCCATGACCCACTTTTTATCCTGGGCAAGTGAGTTGTCCACAATAAAAAGACGATTATTTTTTATCCCTTCCATCTCTTGAATGACTGTGTCAATTGGGCGGGGCCGAAATTGTGCACCCCCAAGAAAATTGTTACAGCAGGGAAAACAATTAAATTTGCAACCCCTTGAAGCGTGTACAAGATCAACCATCTGGATGCCCCTGTAAGCATAGAGATCCCTGTCAAGGATATCCCTTCTGGCAGAGTGTATTGTGGTGGTGGCAGGATGATTGTGCATATAATCATAAACTTTTTTCAACTTGCCTTTTTGAAAATCATCAAGAACTTTGGCAAGCCTCCCATCTTCCACCTCACCTAGGAATACACAATCCGCATGTTGCATTACCTCTTTGGAATGAAGCATCACGGCAATGCCGCCAAAAATAACTGGAACACCCTGTTCTCTATAAATATCTGCGATTTCCAATGCCCTTGGTATCTGGCAGGTAAGCAGTACTGAAATAGTGATAATATCGCAGGAAAAATCATATTCAAGGGTTTGTACATTTTCATCATAAAAATGCAGATCAACATATTCTGGTAAAGCAGCAGCAAAGACAACCGGTGCATGGGGAGGAAGATGAAATATAGTTTGATGTTTAAGTTTTTTCCATTCTGGAAATATAAGCTGCATTTTCATAGATTTAATTCATCCTTAATTTAATTGTTTTCCATACACATCTGAGCAAGAGTAAGCAGATCTTCTATACTCTTATCATTAAAATAAATATTGCCGTTTTCATCTTCTTTAATTTTGCCGTAATTAAACTGCTGTTCTTTTTGGCTGAGTGTAAAGAACAGACTGCCTGCAAAATTATTGCTGTGGTTATTTAACACACTTTGTAAAAAGCCTGGAACGTTTGTATCGCATATACCGCATATTACAATTTCAGATTCCTTAGAATCCAATATATCAAAAGCCATTTTCAGTATTGTAATGCCATTTGAATTATCTTCATTGATTGCAAAACATTGACCAGTTGTTTTCAGATAAATTGAAGCTTCACCAAGAAAAGCATTTGGAAGAGCATATGCAAAAAGAGCAGGACTGGCATTTTTTCCATTATGCAATTTAATGGTTTCAAAATAATTATTATCAGTATCAAGACATCTTAAACAGGTTGATACAATGATAGCTGTATCAGAAATTTCATGGTTTTCTGTCTGTTCAGCTGTAATTAATCCAGCATCTTTATAGGAAAAATAGGTGCCTGCAAAACCAATTTTTGAAAAAAAGTCCATTCTCCCAAACGGTTTATAGGGCTTGTCTAAAACATCTTTTCTTGAAAGAAGAGGCAGTGTTCCAGGTTTTGCATGAAAATCTTTAAACTCCCGGCCGCATCCACATGCATCAGAAGTTATAAAACCAATACCGCTGATATAACAACTCATTAGTTTTCCACCCTTTTTAATATTAAGGCAGCATTTGTTCCTGCAAACCCGGAATTTGTACTTAAAAGATATTTTTTGAAAAAAGGAACATTTTCAGGACTTATTAAGTTTTCCGCACCAGGCTCAGGAATTAAAAAACCATGGGTTCCAGGCAGAATACGCTCTTTAAGCATTAATGTCCCCATGGCAGCTTCAATGCCGCCTGCACCGCCCAAAGTATGTCCGATTGCTCCTTTAAAGGAATTTCCAGGTATTTTTATATCCTTAAAAATATTTTTAAATGCTGTAATTTCCATGGAATCATTATATATTGTTCCTGTACCATGTGTATTGATTGCACCAATATCATGGGCAGTAATTTTAGCTGTTTTAAGAGCATTATTAATGGCTATGGTCAGACCACGTCCATCCCGTGCCGGAGCGGTAATATGAGTTGCATCACTTGCAATGCCGTATCCTGCAATGGATGTATCAAAGGCAATGCATTTTTTTTTAGCAAGCTTCTCATCCATGAGAAGGATTGCAGCACCTCCATCACCAAGACTTAATCCCTGTCTGTTAATATCAAAAGGCTGGGTTGGGTTTGAAGAGAGTGCATTAAGTGCAGAAAAGCCTGAAAAAACAAATTCACTTACAATATCAGCACAGAAAATAAGAACACACTTGGCCCTCTTATTTTTAATCATCTGTGTCCCTTTTATAATGGCAATGGTTGGAGATGCACATGCAGAATTAATATTTACTCCACTATTTTTTAAATTTAGTTTTCTGGCAACATATTTGGGAATATTGGAAGGTATTAAATATTTATTTATCAAGCATTGTTGTTTTTCATTTTTATCATAAAGATCTGCACAGCCCTGTGTTGTGGCTGTTAACAATACACTATCTTTTGGAATGTCATCTAACTGGTTAATAATCAAGTCAGTCAGGTTTAAAAAGCTGCTTTGGCTGTCAGGTGTTTCAATCTCTTTAATAAGTGCTGCATAGTTGCTTCTATAATTTTTTGTCTCAAATCGGTCATTTTTATTTATCCCGGATCTCTTATTTAAAAATGAATGAAAAGTAGAAGTCAAATCCAAGCCCACAGATGTGACAACAGATATTTGAGCAATAACAACCCTTCTCATTTAAATCCCTCTTTTTTCCACGCTTCACAAAAAAGTCTATAATACTCTGGCTGGGTTAAAAAGAGCTTATAATCCGGGTCAAGCAGCATTTGAATAACATATCCGGTTGCAGCTACGGTATTGTCTTGTTTTTTGATTATATATTCAGTTAAAATTTTTGAGGCCTGTGTATAATGCAAAATGCATTCAATTGATATCTCTTCTCGAAAAAAAACCGGAGTTTTAAAGTCTATATGCATTTTTTTTATTGGAGCTAAAATACCATTATTAAAAAGATCTAAATAACCAAGTTGATATTTTTCGCCCAGAGCTACCCTTGCATCCTCAAAATAGCTGGCAAATCTTCCATGCCATGCAATACCCATGGAATCAATCTCTTCAAACCTTGTAATGGTTTTTACAATGGCTCTTAAAGGCTCTGGTGCATCCTGCACTTGTTTGAAATATACTTGTTTCATATTATTCAGACTATTCCGCCATTTACTCCAATTACCTGTCCTGTAATATAGGACGCTTTCCTGGAGCAGAGAAATCCAACTAAAGCGCTGACTTCTTCAACTTTCCCGACTCTCCCACACGGTATTATTTTTTTAATCTGATCCATGGGCATGCCTTCAAGTATCTGGGTATCAATAAATCCAGGTGCCACAGCATTAACAGTAATATTTCTTTTGGCAATCTCCTTTGCCAGGGCTTTGGTTGCTCCTATTATTCCAGCCTTTGCCGCAGAATAGTTGACCTGTCCCGGGTTACCCACCTGCCCTGCTGTGGATGAAATATTGATTATCCTTCCAAAACGTTTAGTAATCATGTCTTTAACAATCAGTTTTGATACATTAAAAAAAGATGCAAGGTTGGTGTCTAAAACATTTTTCCAGTCAGGTTCCTGCATCCATGCCATGAGTTTATCATTTCTGATCCCTGCATTATTAACAAGGATATCAACCTTTCCATGGGTATCAAGTATTGCCTGAACAGCCTTTTCACATAAATTAGCATCACTTACATCAAACTGCACGGCTTTAGCTTGTCCACCATTGTTTTCAATCATTGTACAGGTTTCAAGAGCAGCTTTTTCATTGGTATGAAAGTTTACATAAACAAAGCGTCCCTTTTGACCGAGTTCTACGGCAATCGCTCTTCCAATTCCTCTGCTTGCACCTGTTACCAATACGATCTGTTCAATCTCTTTACTCATTTTTTTTCTCCTAACTGAATCGACAAATTGTGAGTATCCAAATTAGTCATCTCTCTTAATTATTCAAGGATTCAAATAAATCAAACATTGCATGTCATGCTCTTTTAATTTTCTGGCTGTCTGTTTTTTCTATATATTGCACTTCAATAAATTCCTTTGGAATTTTGTATGAATCAAGTTGTTTTAAACAATGCTGTTTTAGTTTAAAAAGATCAAGACTCTCCTGGGATGCCAAAACAACTTGGGCAATGGGAAGCTGCCCGTAAATATCATGTTGTTCAGGAAAGACCCTGACTTCTTTAATATTGTCAAAACTTAAAATCACCTCTTCAACTTCTTCCGGGAAAATTTTCATCCCTGCAAAATTTATAAGATTTTTTGACCTGCCTGAAATAAAGAGGTAAGAGTCCTTTAAATAGCCGATATCACCCGTATCAAACCATTGATCTCTTTTTTTCCAGGGAGAAGTATATGCATGATACATTCCTTTTCCCCTGAGAAAAATTCTGCCCTGCCCCCTGGCATCCGGTTCTTTAATTTTCAGCTCATAGGATGGCAATAGTTTTCCCACAGAACAGATATATTCTTTATCAAATCTGTCGTTAATAAATGGCAGACCAACTTCAATAATACCATAGGCCTGGCTAAGGTGAATATTAAATTTATTAAAAAACTGCTGTTCTGTCTGTTTATTGAGAGATACTGCCGTTACCACTGCCATTCGAACGTCTGATAATAATTTTGCTGAAATATTATCATGGGAGGCAAGCAGGTTATAATGAAATGGTGAAGCATATAAAAATGTTGGTTTTATTGCCTTAAATGAATCAATAATACCCATGGGGAAATTCTCCTGGGCTAAAACAATATGGGCACGTCTGCGCAGAAAAAGCAGAATGCTTACCACAAAATGAAAACTCATGGATAAAAACCAGCCAATGGTGTCATGTGACGATATATTGAGCATGATATCAGCAGCCCAGGTCCTGTCAATAATAGCTTCATGGGTTAATAACACACCTTTGCTTTCACCTGTGGTCCCGGATGAAAAACGAATAAATGCAGGAGCACTTACTTTTAAATATTCGTCTGAATATTTTACATTTGTGTCAATTTCATAGAGGTAAAGCTTATTTACAAAAAGGCTGCTGCCATAGAGTTTATTAAAATCAAATTTATCCATATTTTTTTGGGACAGCAGATATTTAATTTTTATCCGCCTGCATAAAGGTTCCAATTCATTGGAAGCCAGAGAAGGCGATAAGGGAACAATTACAGCTCCTGTATCCAAAACAGCAAGTGCCATGATAACATATTCTATGCAGTCGTCGCAAAAAAGAGCTATGCGGTCATGGCTTTTAAAACCGATCCGGGATAATATTTTACTTTGTTTATCCACCTCTTTAAGAAGTTGTGCATATGTGATTGAATCTATTAATTCATCATCTACATGCCTGGTAACAGCAAGGTTTTCTCCCTTTTCAGGATTCTCTTCCTTGATTATATCAATGATATTTATTCTTGGCTTTTTATTACTCTTCATGGAAAAAACCCTCTTTTTTGGCTGCAGCAAGGAGTTCATCATTTTTTAAAGAATGCATTGTTTTTGGGTAATCTTTATAAATACCATAAAGTGAAAAAACATATCTTGTTCCAAAAACCACAGCCCTTAAAAAATCTTTAAAGCTAACCTTTATTTTATTAACCCGCAATGGATTTGAACGCAGAGCAATTGCATATAAACGACCAAAATGCCTGTAAAATTGTCTAATGGTCATATTTGTCGGGATTATGGTGTGCATACAATCATAGTATTTAAAGGGGTTGCATATAAATTGTTCTTTATATTGTTCAAAAAGCGGTGTTCCAGGCGAAGGTGATAAAACAGTAAAAGTAATTTCAGAAGGACAAAGAGCAATAACATCTTTTTCAAGGCGTTTAAAATCATCTGTATCAAAATCAGGATGAACAATAAAAGCTGCATGGAGCATGATTCCATAATTTTTTAATATCTGTATTGCTTTCTGGTTGGTTTCATAACCTGTTTTTTTATTGTAATCTTCAAGCCTTTTCTGATCCATTGATTCCAAGCCGACATATACTACATCGAGCCCGATTTCTTTCCATAATTTAAATACTTCAGGATGTTTTGTAATTGTATCACTTCTTGCCCAGCTGATATATTTTTTTTGTATATTCTTCTCTTTTAATAATTGGGCAATTCTCGTTACACGTTTAATATTAATAAACATCTCATCATCGACAAAATATATATAATCTTCTTTTAAATTTTCAATTTCAGCAACAACATCCTCGGGCGTACGCTGAAGATATGCCTTATTCATTACATGGTGAATCACACAAAAAGAGCATGAAAAAGGACATCCCAATGAAGTTCTCAGACTTGCTACTCTGGGGAATAATTCATCTAATTTCCCTGTGTCACTATGTGTCCAGATACAAAAATACTTTGATCTATCCACTAAATCACGCCTTGGCAGAGGAATTGATTTTACATCAACATATGAAGGAGGGTCTTTTCTGGCATTTTTATCAAAATCGATATCATCGGGCACAAGGATATTTGTGTTGTTGCCAATTTTATTGCCTGCTGTAAGATTTTTAATAATATCTGATATGGCATTGGCTCCCTCACCTCGAACCACAGCAGAAATACAATTGCTTTTAAAATCATATGGGCGCAGAGTTGCATGTATACCACCAATAATAATATCAGATTCAGGCAGGACCGCCTTGGTTTGAACGGCAAGGTCTTTAACAATATGTGCCCCTGTGCTGTAAGCAGAAAACCCTATTAAATCAGGACTGAACTCTTTGAGGGTTTTTAAAAACAGATCCACAGGTTTTTTTTCAACACTTAGATCAAGGATGCGGGTGATATGTTTTTTATCAACACCTGCAGCAGTTATCTCAAGTTCAAGGGGTTCTAAATGTAAAAAACCCTCCTGAAGTCTTTTAGCAACTTTAAGTTCAGTATATGGTTTAACAAGTAATACTTTCATCGGTTTACAATTCCCATGTCTTTTTTTTTAAATACTGTGACGCATTAATTATAGCCTGTTCTCCTGTTGCCATACATATCCCCATGACTCTGGCAGATGCATGTATATTTTTAGATACTTTTATATTTTTACCAACAAGGAAAAGATTGTCAAATTCATCATCTTTTAATGCAGACTCTGGGATACAAAAGGGTTTACCGTTTTTGCAATATTGATACAGTGTACCTTGGTTTATATCCCATTTTTCCGTTGGCCAATAGCTTTTAACAACGCAGCCTGTATCATGGACTTGCTCTTGGACTTGGTCTTGGGTTAAAATTTTTTCCTCTGTCCTGCCACAACCTCTTAAATGTATTTTTTTAGAAGCCTTAAGAAATTTTAACCTGGATAACTCTTTAATATCTTTGTTTAATTTTTCATATATCAACTGACATGTTTCCATATCTTCATGGTTTTTAACAGAAAATTTCAAAACATGGTTTTTTGTTAAAAAATTGTAAGTTATGGTTACAAATTTAAGATATGCCTTAAGATTGTACTTTTTTACTATTTTACGGGCAGTATATGGAATAAGTAAGGATAAATCTGTGTTTAAATCACCTTTTAAAAGAAAACAATATCCTCCAAGTTGAGAATCGTTTTCCAGGGATTTATTGGATAAAAATCCACACCCTGTTGCATCAACAAAGATGTCAGCTGTAAGATTGATCTCTTTTTTTTGACTTTTATCCTGCCTGATAATTGTTATTTTTTTGATTTTTCTGTTTTCAGACAGAGGTTTTAAACACTTGCTGTTGCCATAAAAAATAAAATTATCTCTATTTAAATGTTTGGAAAAATATCCCCATAAATCCTTTTGAATAAATGCAATGGTTTCAACCTTTCCCATCTTGACTAGGGATTTATCACCATGGCATTTGTGTAAAAAATTGAAGATGTCAGTGCAGATACCAGGATTAGCTATTTCAAAGGGTTTGGAATTGTCATTTTTAAAAAGGCCGCAGATATATGTATGAAAACAGTCCTTTGCAATACCACCAAAATTATTCTCTTTTTCCACAAGTGCAGTATGCATTCCAGATTTAACTGCAGTCAAAGCAGCAGAAAGGCCTGCTATTCCAGCTCCTATAATTATGACATCAAATTTTTCCACTGTCTGGCCCTGGAATCATTTTTGAGATTATCTTTTCTTGCAGGCATGCACACTCTTTTCTACTAAGAGTAGTATCATGGCATGATATAACCATATTAAGCTTTTTATTAAACCTTGTAAAAAAGACTCCAATTCCGGGAGCCACCGGTACCAGCGGCATATGAAAAAGATTTACAACCCCATGGTTTTGCACGGATTTTAAATTAAATGCCTGTTCTGCAATATAGGAAAAGGAAAAGGAGCAGGGATTTTTTTTCATCCTGAAATTCATGAACCAGGAGAGGATATTAAGTGGCATGATACGCATGAGAAGGGAGGCATTAGTAAAGTGATATGGTATTTTGTTTTTAACCTGATCAATAAACTGGGTTTTTAAATTTTTTATATACTCAGTTATTGACAGGCCCTGTTCAACATTAAAGAGCATAAAAGAGACATTGTTAAAAAAGATTTTTGCTGTGGTAAATTTGGTTTCACGCAGATCCACATTGATTGGAATAAGCATGTTGCCAATACCTTTACGTTTTTTAAATAGAGAGTCAAAACTTTTGGCAACACAGCTTAGAATAAAGATACCATTCATGAGATATCCTGCTTTTTTGGTGGCATTGTCATCTATGGTGCAGGTCTCATCGTTAGAAAATGTAGAGTAATGGAAATAGTGATTATTGCCTGCCTTGGAATTTAGATTAAATCCCGGTTTATTGGAAATACTATCTATTGCATTGTTGTTGTTAATATTGAAAGTCTGGACTACATGAATTTTTTTAGAATATATTGATCTTAAAAACTGATTAATGCACTGTCCTGATAAAAAACGACTTTTCCAGGCATTTAGTTGGGCATTTTGTGACGGCAGGCTGTATTGTTTGTGATCTTTTTTTTCATCTAAAATATATTCAAGCAGGCGTTCAGCTCCTCTGGCATCAAACATTCTATGGGTAAATCTCATGATGAGATAGGAGTGATTATTACAATGAATAAGATCAAAACCAAGAAGTGTTTTATCATCCTTAAAAGCAGTTTTTGCACACTCTTGCAAAACATGGTCAAGATTTTCTTCTGTTGCCCCATCATCCATTGCTTTATTATTTGATTCTAAATTAAAAAACCGCATATCTTTGGGATCAAAATTATGTTGCTCCGGTGCCCAATAGGGTGCAAGATGCCATGCACGTCTTGTGCTTCCTTTAAAAAATAAATTTTGAGATAAAATACAGGAAATCCTTTGGGCAAGTTTTATTTTATCAAGATGTCCTTTTAACACAAGCACAAGCTGTGAATGGTTACCAAGCCCAGTCTGTTGAGAATTAAGCCTGTCCAGGGCCGCCATGACCCAGTCAATTCCATTTAGGTAGTAACGCTTGGATGTATTAAAATGTGCCATTAGTTATTGATAGCATTGTGGATACTTTCAGCAAGGGAATCAATCTTCTTTATATCTTCCTGTGAAATGCCTGATTCCATAAGTTGAATTTTAAATTCTTTTTCAATAAATACAAACAATTCAACAAGTCCAAGTGAATCAAGACCAAGTTCATGCATTGGCATATCTGATTTGATATCTGATGGGTCCTCACCTACGGACAAAGCAATCTGATCTGTAAGTTTTTTTTTAATCTCTTTAATGGCAGGTTTTTTCAAGTGATTTACAACTCCTCAATATAAGTAAAGGGGTTAAGGATGCTTTCAGGGATTTCCATGGTGCTCCCTTTTTCCAATAGAATGGATGCAGCACCAATAGGAATCATCTTTTCTGCATAGGAGGGAAAAGTACAATGTTCATGAGCAGATACAAGGGGATCTGACTCTTCATCAACATAACAGACAACAATTTTTTTTGTCTGATCAAATTCAAGCCATGCATCGGCCAGAATCAATGCCTGTTTTAAAGGATCATTAAAAGAGGTGATTGTAAGTGACTGCCCTCTGATTCCAAGAGACACTGCTATATATGAAGCAGCGGCATTATGAACTGAATGGGAAAACAGTGTTGGTGATACACCTGAATCAGAATAATCTAAAAGATTGTCCAAAAATTTAAATGTTGTAACATGTGGTCCAAACAATGTAGCAACAATAATTGAAATTTCCATGGCTTCATTGTTGAATTCAAAGCCTGAACATGCTTTGTTTGAAGCAGATACAGCCATTTTAGTAAACATATCTGCTCTTCTTATACCTTTTATTTTTGTATTTTGGTCTGCAAATCCTTTACCAAGCAAATTCACTTTTATGCTCTCCTGAAAATAACAGCTGAATTTTTACCACCAAAGGCAAGGGAAGTTGATAAAGCATATTCAGCCTTAAAATTGATATTTTCAGTTACAGGGCTTAAAGCAATATCGGGATCTTCATTGGAAAAACCGGCATTCATGGGAAGCCATTGTTTTTCAAGTGATAATATTGTCATTACAGCATCAATTGCTCCTGCAGCACCAAGTGTATGTCCTGTATACCCTTTAATGGAAAAAACTTCTGTTTTTTGTGCAAACATATTTTTAAAGACTAAACCTTCAACCTGGTCATTATTTTTAGTAGCAGTTCCATGAGCATTTATAAAATCGATATCCTTGGCAGATAAATCAGCATTTAATAAAGCTTTTTTGATTGCAGTTTTCAAGCCCTGGCCATCGGGTCGAGGCGCTGTTAAATGGTAGCCATCGGCAGCAGTTGCATATGAACAGCATTCAGCTAATGTTGATATCTTACGTGCCAATGCAATGGATTCTTTTTCCAGCACAACAAATGCTGCACCCTCTCCAAGATTTAATCCATCTCTGTTTTTATCAAAGGGTTTACAAACAGAGTCACTGAGAATGCCCAAAGAGTTAAATCCTGCAACAGGAACGCGATTGAGTTCATCTGCACCCCCAGCTATGACAATATCGCAAATCCCTTTTTTAATCCATGCCATGGCAACTCCAATTGCATCTGTGCCAGAGGAACATGCATTTACAACATTGATACCAGGACCTGAAAAATTGTGTTCCAGAAGAAGTGCCTGGGAAATATTGCCGGAGAGATAATGTTCCACAGCATCATAGGATTTTACACGGCCTGCTCGAAATTGCCTGTAGAATTCAATATCATTGAGCTGGCTTGCAACGGTTGTTCCACAGCAGATTCCAATTCTTAGGTTTTTTAAATCAGGCCTGCAAAAACCCGATTTATCAGGATCAATGATTTCAGCCTGGACCAAAGCCTGTTTAAAGGCAATATCAGCAAGCTGTTTTGTACGCATTTCAGAGTTTAATGTTTTATTTAAAAAATTTGCTTTAAAAACAGGTTTGTCTATTTCACATTCAAAGGAATCTATTTTTGAGTCATTAATCTTATTTGCTTTTAATGCCTGAAAAGTTTCATCCAGAGAATTACCCAGGGCAGAAATTATACCCATGCCTGTTATGAATATTTTTTCATCATTCATAATATCTTGATGGCAATATTTCAGGCATTGGAATAAATATGATTGGCCATGGTATCTATGGATACAAGGATTTCCCTGCCCTCTTCCATGTTTTGGATCTCTATGCCCCAAATACGCTGTAGAAACACTACTATCTCAACAGCATCAAGTGAATCAAGGCCTATTCCATCATCACCAAATAACACTTCATCATCTTTAATGTCTTCAGGTTCTATATCTTCAAGGGAGAGATTTTCAATTAACTCCTCTTTGAGTTGTGCTTTGATCTGTTCAAGGCTCTGCTTATCGGACATGTATTCTCCTTTTAAGTTTGATTTTTTCCCCAGACATCATGAAAAAGAAAGCACTGGTATGGATATTCTTCAAAAAAATCAGTAAGTATATCAGCATATTCCTGTACCCATTCAGATAGTTGGTTTTTTTTATTTTTACGACTCTTATACTCTGGTTTTATGATATTTGTAAAGTCAACTTTATAAGTTTTAAAACCAATTTTAGAAGCTAAAGCAATTACAACAGGCACCTTGGTTGCAGCAGCAATTGCAAAGGCACCATAGGGGAAATTGGCTTTGTCACCCATGAAATTCACACTTAAAGATTCAAATCCATAGGATCTGTCTCCCATATATGAAACAATATTACCATCATTTAGCTCTTTGATCACAGGAACAACTCCTCCGAGATGTTCTTCAGGAGAGATTATGCCAAATTTATTATCGGTTGTGTTAATATTGAGTGCTTTTTTAACAGCTTCATTATTTTCCGATCGCATGACAAGTGAAATTTTTTTATCAAATTGCTCTAGCTCAGTCATTGCAAGCTGCCAGTTTCCTGCATGGGCTGTCAAAAGGATATAACCTTTTTTTGATGCGGCAAGCTGGTTAAGCATATCCATGTCAACAAAATTAAACTCAAAATCAATTGCTCCAGATACTTTTGCAATCCGGTCAATCAATTGTCTGCCCTGGCTGTAAAACAGTTTATATACTTTAAATCTTATGGTGATCTTGGAATCCAGGGGAAAGCGTCGTTTTAAATATGCAGATGCGGTTTTAACAGCTTTAGTGTCAAACAACCAATAATGGAGGGTAACACCATATAAAAGCAAGTATGCAGCATACAATCCGCCAAAACGTAGAAACATCCTGAAAAACCAGAAGCCTATTTTGTTTCCTCTGTAGACTTGATCTATTGTATCAGGCATATTCACTCTCTGCTGATTTTTTTTGAATTTTCAATGCTGTAAAATAGACAACAACAAATGCAATTATCGCATATAATGGTGCCATCACTAAAGACCCCATGAACCAGTCAAAAAGATATTCTGACCAGTTTGTTTTAAATGACGATAGAGTAAAGTCTTTAATCCAGCAGCCTTTACGTAAATAGTGCCCTGCTTCAATACATATAAACGGCACAAAAGGTGGTGAATAGAGTACCTGAATACTTAAAGCCATGATTTTATTTAAATGCAGGCGTGCAGTTACATATATTATGGCAATTGAGTGAAAGCCAATAATGGGAAGTACTGCCAGAACAGTACCAACTACTGCTGATAAAGCCAATGCCATGGGGCTTGCATGCTCTTTTAGCAGCATTTTGAAAAAACTGATAGGATTTAAAAGAAGAGAAACTCTTGGAGTATTATTATCCATTAATTTTTTATGGGGCAGTGGGATAAGGCGACGGCCAATAAGCCGTGCATGCATTAAAGAGATACGCAGATTATCATGGAATTTATTAAAGTGGGAAATACGAGTTTCAGGTGAATCATAAACAACATTGATCATAATTTCATTTATTGGTATCTGTGCCCATGCTGCCCTTGCTATTACCTCTATTTCAAAATCATAAAATGAGCCGTAAAGTTTTAATTGTGAAATAAGTTTAACAGGATATGCCCTGAAACCGCTTTGAGTATCATTACAATCACAACCAGTTTCTACTTTAAACCACATATTGGAAAATTTACGGCCAAAACGGCTGGAATCGGGTATACTTGCCTGGTTGAAATTTCGGACACCTACATATAATGCATCTGGATTATTTTCAATTGCTCCAAGAAAAGAGGGCAGATCTTCAGAAAGATGTTGTCCATCCCCATCAATTGTTATCATGGAAAGAGCATCTTTTGCGTTTAGATACTTGATGGCCGTTAATAAAGCTGTACCCTTACCTGAATTTTTATCATGGCGGATAACTACGGCTTTTGTATCTTTTAAAAGTTCAATAAGATTGGCATCTGTGCTGCCGTCATCTATAACAAGAATATTGTTTATATAATTAAAACTTAGCTCAACTATATTTTTAATGGTGGATGCATTGTTATATACTGGTATGACGCACCAAACAGACTCTTTATTCATTGTCATCTTTTTACTCTTTTGATTCTTTTTTTAGCCCTCAGTCGATTTTTAGCCGGTATTAAAAGATCCCACATAAGCCCTGTGTGACCTAATTTGTGTAAAAATTTCACACTGTTTTCAAGGGCATCTGGTGGAAAGACACAATGCCTGTATGGTTTAAATTTTTCATTTAAAGTTGAATACATCCACTCTTTATCAAGGCCAGGAGCAATATAGTAAACAGGTTCCAGTAAATCATCATCTTTGTTTAGGATTCCCTGTTTGATTGCAATGTCATGTAATTGTGTATTGGGAAGGATTCTAATCCCCAAAAATATAAAAGAGACAGTCTTTTTTAAATTTATTATATTATTAATCCCTTGTTCTACAGTCTTAACAGTCTCACTTGGACATCCAAACATAAAAAAATTGGCAGTTGCAATTTTATTATCTGTAAAGCTTTTATTACATTCAATAATATCATTGAATCTGAAAGATTTACCCAGACCTGCCAGAGTTTCATCTGAAGCACCGTCAGAACCTATTTCCACTCCGCGAACCCCTGTTTTAAGCATAAGGTCAATGACAGATTGAGAAATTTTTTCAGGTTTTATATAGGCTGTCCAGGGAATGGAGATGTTTTGTCTTGCCATCTCTTTCAACAGCTCAATATAGCTGCCCTGCTTGTCATTAAAAACAGAATCCGTGAAAAAAACCATCTTAACCTTACACTCTTTTATGAGAAATTGTATATCATCAATTGTCTCTTGAATATCACGGTTGCGGAACACTTTTCCTTCAAGATAAGGATATGAGCAGTAAACGCATCTATGTATACATCCGCGTTTTGTCTGCACATTGGCAATGGAACCATTATCCAGGTAATAATTTAATATTTTCTTATCATACCAGGCTCTTTGTATCTGTGTGCCTTTAAGGTCTGATTTTGCTTTTAAAATTTTATTTACAGGTGTTTTGCCTGCTTTAAGCTGGCTGACAAGTTCAACCATTAAGTGTTCACCTTCACCAACAATACCAAAGTCTGCTCCAATTTTTTCAAGGAGTTTCTCCGGCAGGATGGAAAAAGCTGTACCTCCCAGGACAATAATTGCATCACTGACAGATTTAATTTGCTCGGCAATTAATTTTACAACGTCTGTATATTGTTCTTCATTGACAGAATTTACATTATCAATATTTCTCATTGAAATGCCGATTATTTCAGGAGCCTCTTTTTTTATGGCAGACAATAATTTTTCATGGGAAGAGTTATTTTCTAAAAAATCAAATTGAAAAACTTTGTTGCCGGCTTTCATGAGAGCATTTGCAACCATGCTCATTCCAAGGGGATATACTGGATAGGGAGAGATGGCTGTATTTCCATCAATTAAAAAACATTTCATATTTCTTGTTCCAGGGATAAAGGATTGGTGCTTATTGGGTTATTGATTATCTTCATCTCTTGTTCCTGCAGGATCAAAGAGATTTTTGCAATGATCTTTAGTGCCTTCATGACCTTTCCTTGAAGTATAATACCTTTATCATCACTCTTTGATTTAAGAGAAAATGAAATAAAAGTATCAACCAAAACAGGTTCAATAAATTTTGCCTGTTTTATCTGGGAGAGTGTAAAACTCTTTTTTTTATATAATTCATACATTGAGATCATGGTTTTTATCATGATCACACCTGGTAGAACAGGGTTGCCAGGAAAATGTCCCTGAAACCCGATAAAATTTTTATCAAACTTGATGTGGACATTCAAGCTGTCATCGATATATTCAAGTTTGTCTTGAATTAATTTATTGATTTGTCGGTTTATTAAGCTCATTATTTGATTTTTTTTTATTAGTTTGCCTTAAGCTCTTTTGCTGCCTTAGTCTCTTTGGTGTTAATTTCAAGAACATATCCATATTTATAATTTTTTAAAAAAATTTTAAAGGGTATTTCTTTACCTTTAATACTGGCGCCAACAATTTCATAATCATAATAATCAACAGACCAGATCTTTTTTTTATTTTCATACATTAATTTACTTGTTAATTTCAGAGGGTTACCACTGAAAATATATTTATATTCTTTTTTATCTGTTTGCTGGTTTATTGTAATATTATACTCATTGAATTCAAGTGATTTATTTTTTAAATCAATTTTTCTGTTAAAATAGATATGTGCTATATCTTTTGTTATCATATCAGCTGCCTTATCAAGGTTCTGGCCACCAAACTGAGGAATAACATAACTTGATACCACCTTGTCATTTTCTATTTTTATTTTAAAAAGAGTTATGCCCATGGGATTAAAACCTGCAACAGAGAAATTATTTTTTTGTGTATCAAGTTTAGTAATGCCAAAGGCTGACATGGTTTTGCCCCTGAAAGTAAATATGGTAGAGTTTATTATATTTGCTTTTTGTAAAACCAGATTATTATATTGATTAATCTCTTTATATGCTCTTATATCATTAATATTGTTCAATGCAATAAAATTGTGT